>NZ_JBATGR010000114.1:0-10705 GCF_049665975.1 Eudoraea sp. | reverse complement strand
CTGTATCTCCTGGTTTAAATCATTTTTCTTAACCACCCACATGGTATTCAATAAATTGGGAGAATCCCGCACATCGGATACTCGTTCTAACATGGCATCCATACCTCTGATAAGTTCATTCCTGGCAGTTTGCAGAATATCAGTATTACTAAGGAAAAATATAGAGTTTGTAGTCTTTACATATTCCGATCTTACTATTGATTCTTCGATTTCAGGATATTCTAACCATAAGTCGTATCCTTCGGAAGTTTGTGAATTGGAATGGAGAATAGTAAAAAAAATGATTACATAAAATAGTCTTAAGTGAGCAGAAGAAATATTGATATTTATGCAGAGGAGAGCGATATGCAATTTTGAATTCATTGTTCGGATTTAGTTCAGGCTGGGAGTATTTAACTTATTTGGGAGGGTATTCCTTTATTCTTCCTCTTCCTTCAAATCTTCCATTGGCAATTCATTCACAACATCATCATCTATAATGTCATCATCTTCCAGGTCATGATCTTCCATGGCCGCGACCAGACGTTTACTGACTTTTACCAGATATATAGTATCATCCGTCCTTACTTCAACGCATTCCACTATTTCGTTTAATGCGTTTTTAAAAGTGATAATATCATCATCATCATATCCATCGGGGTATTTAGTAACAAGAAGATCCAGGATGTCCTTATTTAACTTTTTAAAATCTACGATTACACGTCGCATGACTAAGTCTTTTTATCAAATTAAATTACAAATTTAATTGATACGCCAAGTGCAAAATATTAACTATATCATGCCTGGCTCTTAAAAGTCTCTAAACATAAAATTTTTTAAAGTTAAATAAAATGAAATGGCTGCTAAAGCTTGGTTGAATCTTCTTCATCCGTTTCTTTGTGGAAAATCAAATCCTGCTCTTCCATAGCCAAAACAACAAGTTCTATATAATCGTCTATTACACTTTTAATATTTGAAGGGTCTGTAATATCTATAATACCTCGCCAAATGAGCTCGCGTTCTTTGCCAACACAGATACAGTATAGCGAAGTCTCTGCATGATAGACCTTATACTCATCATAATAATTCTCATCATAATAAATATCCTGATGTGATAAATAATCGTCTTTGAATTTATCGTGATACCTATTTATATCTGTCATTTCTTTTCTAAAGCTCTCTTTGTTTTCTGAGCCCAGAATTTTAGTAAATAAAATGGCATCAAAGTCTTTATCCAGGAGAGACTGTTCTACTTCATCAAGTTCTTCTTCAGACCTTTCAGAATCTGTAAATTCAACATCAAATACATCCAAACTGCGCATGGCTTCCACGCCCCTATTTGAAAAATGTTTCTTCATTTTAGTTTCGAATTCTTTCTGAGCTTTAGAATTAGAGGTCATCCCCACAATTAGTACTTTGTTAGCATCGAAAATTACAATGTCGGGATTTTTCCAATTATCGACCAATTCCGCGGAGGAGCATCCCATGAATAATAATGCAACTAAAATAAGTGCTTTGTTCATTTGCTTTACTTAATTTAATAATCGTTTTTGTTTCTCCTTCTTCAGTACACTTGAAACTAAATCAAAAAGTTTGGTTTTAATTTCCATGTATTCTTCTTTGTAATGATCTATGTCATTGGTCAATTCTCTGTGGGTATCCCGGTAAACCTTTTCCATCTCTATTTGATCAACATCATCAATCATTATTTCCAATTTATTTTCATGAGCCTGAACCTCCTTCATAAATGAAATTGTTTGCTTCTCCAAATCAGTAAGAGCGGTCACAATTGCTTTACTTTTTCCAAAAATTTTTGAATCAACCAATTGTAGCGTATAGTGTTTTATCAGATTGTTCAAAAACAACTGTTCATCTTTCATAAATCTTAATTCCGATAGCCATATTAGGCTTGTTCTGTGCATCTCTTCTGGATCTATCCATTCAATATAACGATGCGTGTTTTCTTTAATTTTCATTTTGTTAAATTTTATAATAGCGAATATTCAAACTTCATTGGTATTAATATCCATAATTTAAATCCTTTAAAATATTGTCTAGGAATATGTATTATGTGATTTCAATTTAGTTTTTTATAAAACCAAAAGAAATGATAATTATCAGGTAGCTATTGTGCCGGTTAGGATCAATTTTCGTCGGGTCTTCTTTTTTTTAAAATACCGCCCGCATAATTGAATATCTCCGACTTTAGGATTTGAAACTTCTGTAAACAATTTGCCACATTGGCTTTTAATTGCTCATGTTCCATATGAAAATTATCATCACTTTTGTTGTTTTTGCATTCAATAGACCCTCCCAGATTACTTTCATGCTTTACTATAAGTTTTTGTACAGCAGTCTTATCATTTTTAATCTGTTTCAGCCGCTCAAGATAGTCCTGTAAACGCTCAAACAAATTGGCTGTATTGGGCTCAAATACATAAGAGTGAAGAAGTTGTTCTATAAATAATAACTCATCATCCATTAAGAAAAATGAAGATTTCCATTTCTGTGTATCTAAATGTAATTTTTGCAGAGTATCCAGTTTATTATTTTCTGTTTGATTTTCCATGATTTTGAATCCCATTTCTTTTAAAACTACCCCTGGTCTGAATTACGAGCAATGATAATAATCATGTGATTGTTAAAAAATAAGTTCAACCGTTTCAAATATTTCAGGAATATACACATGCCATTTATATACATCTGCAATTTTAATTTTAAATTCTAGTAGGGCTTCCTGCTCTCCATGAATCAAAAAAACACGCTCCGGAATATTTTTAATAGAATCCATCCAGTCTATTAACTCTTTTTGATCTGCATGGGCTGATAAGCTTTCTTCGTGATGAATACTGGCTTTCACTGCATAGTATTTTCCAAAAATCTTAAGCTCCTGAACCCCTTCCAAAAGTGCTCTTCCTCGTGTTCCATCAGCCATATAACCAACCAATAAAACATTAGTATTCGGATTATCTACCAATTGTTGTAAATAAGTGAGAATTCTTCCACCTGATACCATTCCGCTTCCGGCAATAACAATTTTTGGTCTGGGATCGTCTATAGTTTCCCATGTTTGTCTGTAGGAGTCTATAATATTTACGTGGGCACACATCGCCTTATATTCCTTTGGAGATAACTTATGCCAATTTGGGAAACGTTCGAATATGGAAAGTACGTTGTTGCCCATAGGGCTATCAATAAAAATGGGAATATTTGGTATTTTATTCTTCATATAAAGCTTCCAGAATAAATACATCAGAGATTGCAGACGTTCTACAGCAAAAGAAGGGATGAGCAGGTTTCCTCTTTCATATAATGTTTTATTGACCAGGGCAACCAATCTATCCTCCACATTATCTTGTGGGTGCAATTTATTGCCATAGGTACTTTCAATAAAAAGAAAATCGGCCCACTCAGGTTTAACCGGTGGATCTAACAAAATATCATTTGGCCTCCCTACATCTCCGGAAAAAACAAAACGTTTTCCGGAAATTTCTATTTCGATAAAAGTTGAACCAATTATATGCCCGTTATACCTGAATCTATACCGGATATTTTCAGAAAGTTGTGTCCATTGGTTTATTTCTTCATCTCTAAACAGCGCTATGGCATTTTCTGCATCCTGTATGTTATAAAGTGGCAGCGCTGGCCTATGCTTACTATACCCCTCCTTATTTGCTAATTCTGCTTCTTCCTCATTTATCTTTGCACTATCGAGCAATATTATTTTTGTTATTGCAAGTGTAGGGGCAGTTCCTATAATTTTACCTTTAAATCCGTCCCTTACCAATCTGGGTAAATAACCCGTATGATCAAGGTGACCATGTGTTAATAAAACAACATCTATTGAGTCTGCCAAAAAAGGCAATGGTTCCCAATTAGATCTTCTAAGGTCCTTCCTGCCCTGAAACATTCCACAATCTATGAGAATGTTTTGCTCATCCGTTTCAAGACAAAATTTAGATCCTGTGACCGTACCCGAAGCCCCTAAAAAATGAACCTTAACCATTAAATTAGATGTTGCAAAGCTTGCCAACTTCGTTGAGAATTTTGGTTTTCCTTATATCTGAGACGCCTAAATGGTCGAGATAAAAACTATCTTTTAATAATTGACGACATAGGACTACATCACGACTTAACAAAAATTGTTTCTCTCTTTTGGTCAAAAGTGTTGAAACCGTTATGGGATATAAACCCAGTCTGTCTATTCGATCCTTTAAACCATCGCCTTTCGGATAATCCCAACTCAGAAGATAAAGCCCCATGCAATTACCATATATTTTGGCATCTTTCGTAAAACGTGTATTGGTAACTACCCAGCATTCATCTGGCTCTTTAATATTGGAAATATCTTTAAACCCCGAATTTTTTATATCCTGATATCTGGAATATATATATAATGGAATCTTAACATTACAATTGCGACCTTGTTCTCCATGAAATTTGCATTCAATAATTATGATAGATCCGTTTTTTTCGGAAATCACATCTATTTCATGGCTCACGCATTTCCCTGTAACAGTCTTGCCAACCTGAATTTTGTATCCCGAATATGTTAATACAGCACCTAAAAACCTTTCAAACGGAAAACCTGTTGGACCCAACTCATATATGGCCTTTTTAAGTTTATATTTTGAAGCGAGAACCGGTTTATTGCGTCTTAAAAAACTATAGGCCCGATTATATAATTCTTTGGTTGTGATTCCATCATATAATTCATCCTTTACAAGAGTCAAAATTTGAGAAATAATTTTATCGTCTGCCCCGCTTCGTTTCAGCGACGAGCGTAACTTCTCTTCTGAGAATAACACTTTGTCACCCGAAGCCTTAACTATAAGAAAATCTTCATTTGCCATTATAAGCGATAATTGAGATGGTCTCCATAGATTTATAAAATCTTAAACTCTGCTTTTTTTATTAAAAAATTCCCTGACCAGGGCTTTGACCTGATTTTCGGTCATACTATCTACCTTCTCTACTGTCTTAACTTTTAGGGCCAGGTTTTTATAGTTTTCATCTAATTCCTTATAAAATTTGGCATTCGTATCTGCAGGACCAAAAATTGCCACAGCCTCAGCATCTTCTATTGTCTTGGCCAATTCCTTAAAGTACAATTTCAATTGATGTTTCTCTCTTTCCAGATATTTGCTATCCTGTACCACATCCTGAGGGCCCCATTTAGTCTTAGATCTCGCTCCGCCTTTTGGGTGAAAGAACTCAATCTCTGAAGTAATAGTTCTGAAACTTACATCTTCATTTTTTATGGTAACCAAATGTGCTTTTTCCTTATCTAACCATATTCCTATTTTCTTCATGTGCTTATTATTATGAATTAATGTTGAGTTCGGGTAGCAGAATTATAATGACTTCATAAAGCTAATCCCAAATTATAATTTGTCATATGACGTTAATCAGTCTGTAAATGGGAGAATAAGAAAGGGAATATTGATATTGAAACTTACTTTCTCAAGAACCGGTTCACGGGTTAATTTCTCTAAAAAACCATGCTGGTAATGAATCATCACCAGCATATCTATACCCAATTCGTCAATAAAATCTGTTATTGCCCTTGTTTTATTGGCAAAATCAGGCATCCAATGAATAGAATGTCTTATATCTCCCAAATACTCTCTAAGGGTATATAAATTCGACTTCTGAGCCGGGTTTAGTCTTTCTTCTTCATTTATATGAACAATACAAACAGACGAATCACAATTTGTAGCTAAGGTTAGAAGAGGTTGCAACAATTTAGCATTATAATTCCTTTTATAGTCTGTTGCAAAAGCAATCTCTCCAGGCAATACAAATTCCTTTTCCCCTGGTATGGTTAATATTGGACAATCCTTAATAGCGTTTATGGATTTGATCACATTACTAGCTAAAAAAATAGATTTGGCCCCGGTCTTCCCCTTATTACCCATAACAACAAGATCTGCATTTGTTTCTTTAATAGCTTGCTGCAGCGCATCAATTAGATTTTCATTTTTTGAATGAATCCCAAAATGATGTTTACCATTGGCCGTATCCAGATTAATCCTATGTAAAAAAGATTTTAAACCCTCCAGAGACTCCTCTCCCAGTTGTTGCAACAAACTTAAGTTTCGCCCTGCAGCCTGTGAATTACTTTTTAGCGGGGTATACTCAGTATAAGCATTGAGAATATGGAATGAACATTTATGATTTTTAAACAATTGGGTGGTGTAAAAAAGTGCATTGTAAGCATTGTTTGAAAAATCTGTGGCTATAAGAATATTTTTCATTGAATTTTCAGATTTACATTACGGAATGACCATAAATGGGATGCTAACATGAAACCCTATTTTCTTAATAACTGGCTCTATAAAAAGACTTTCCAAAAAGGTGTGCTTGTTCTTTATCATGGCCAACATATTCATCTTGTTTTTTAATTGGAAATTATTTATTCCTGTTATGATTTCCTGATTTGGGAGGTCATGGAACAAATGAGGGATTTTTTCTAATATTTTTTCCAATTTGACCTTATTTTGCAATTGAAGATCGGTCAGATCATAGCCGCTAGAAATATGAATGACCTGAATACTGGAATTATGAATTTTCGATAAATTAAGAAGACCCGCTAATTGTCCTTCACTGTACTCAACTTCATAGTCGGTTGGAAAGAGTATTTCTTTGGGTATTTCATATTTAAAATCTGCAGGAATTGCAATCACCGGGCAGGTAGCTTTTTTAATAACATGCACCGTATGTGTGCCCAGAAAGATTTCTTTTGCACCGGTTGCTCCCTGAGTACCCATTATGACCAAATCAGCTTCTTCACTGGCAACCATTGCAGATACCTCATCAACAAGGATATTGAAAGCAGAATGTGGTATTATAATGTGTTTTGGATTCTTGAACTCTTTTTCAAGTTGTTTTTTCAGTTCTTCAAGTTGATTTATAGATTCCGATTGGTAAATATCTCCCAGGCCAATTTGACCGGGGCTGTGCAACAAATATTCCGTTTGGTAAATTGCCGGAGTATACGTATTCAAAAGATAAAAAGTTGCCTCCTCATTCTTTAAGAGGTTCATAGCATAAGAGATAGCATTATATGCGTTATAGGAAAAATCGGTAGGAAGAATTATTTTTTTCATCGGTACATATTTTAAATGTTAACGGGACAGATTTTGTAAAACCAAAAATGGGATTTTTATGTGTAACCCTATTTTTTCAATAGTGGATTGATGCAACATTTGCTCAAGATGTGAATGTCTGGAATTGACCATTACCAGCAGGTCTATTTCTTTATGGACAATATATTTTGTGATGGCAATGGTTTTATCTTTCCCTTCTGTTGTTTCAAAAAACAAGTTGGCCTTGTACAAACATTCTTTTAAAAATCGCATATTGTCTTCCTGTCGAAGCGAAAGCTTCTTATTAGAATCTATATAAAGCATATGAATAGATGACCTAAAGGAACCTGTTAGTTCGCACAAAAGTTTTAATTCCCTCCTTTTGTGAGGCACTAAATAATCTGAAGGAAACAAAAGTTCTTTTGGCTGATGGTATTTGTAATTTTCGGGAATGGCCAGTACAGGGCATTGTACGTATTTCAAAACCTGGATAGTCTTACTTCCGAAGGTTATTGTTCTATCATTAGTTTCACCCCTTGTGCCCATTACCACAATATCCGCATTCTCTATATTAATAAGATCATTGATCTCATCTGTAAGCGTTCCAAAAGCCGAAATTGATTTGAATTTATGTCTTGGATTTGGCGAATACTCAAATATGTTCTTTATAATTTTTGCCAGTTTTTTTTCAGAATCCTTATAGGTTACCTCCTTTAACTCATCTAACTTACTTCGCACTACCTCCTGGTCTTTTTGGTATACCTCATCTGCATAAGCGTGTAGAATAAAAAAGTCACATCTTGTGTACTTGAATATTTGACAGGCATATTTTAGTGCATTAAATGCATTTTTAGAAAAATCTGTGGGCACTACAACTTTCCTCATATCCAATTTATCTTTATAACCGCTCTAAAATTAATACTAAGCAAGACAAGAAACCATGACATTAATCAGTTACTGAATTCTATAACTTTTCTAAATTAGCAATACCTAATTATCAGAAAATGAAACAAAATTTCGAAAAATTAACCGCTGGCAATATTCCTGTTCTTGTAGATTTTTATGCAGATTGGTGTGGGCCCTGCAAAATGTTGGGGCCTATCCTTAAACAGGTAAAAGAAGAATTGGGAGATAAAATCAAAATTATAAAGATTGATGTGGATAAAAATCAATCCATTGCTTCTAAATATCAGGTAAGGGGTGTTCCAACAATGCTGTTATTCAAGGATAAAAAGCAAGTATGGAGACAATCAGGCGTTTTGCCAAAAGATCAAATAATTACTATTATCGATTCCTTCAGGTAATTATATCAAAACCAGAAGATTGTGTTCCAGCATATCTTTTTTTCTGATAATTAAAAGAACTTATTGATGTAGTAATTTTAACCATTCATCACTCATGCAATACCAAAAATGGAATATCTGTATGGTAACTAATTTCTTCTACGGCTGGTCTAAAAAGAATTCGTTGAAAAAAGTTTAGATTTTTAGCCACCATAGCTACCAGATCTATATCTCTGCTTTCAACAAAACACTGAATAGCAGTTTCCAATTTGGAACCGGTTAATGAATGGAAACTATGGTCAATCCCTCTTAGATAATCGTGTAAAAAATCTTTATTACTCAGTTGCTCATCACTCAGCATTTCACCTTTTTTAGAAATATGGACAACTCTTAATATAGAATTGTTCATTGTGGCCATCTCAATTAAATTATCCAAGACTTTAATATCGTAAGCGATATGAAAATCTGTTGGGAAGGCTATTTCCTTTGGTGTTTTATAAGTAGAATTTTCCGGCACTGCCAGTAAAGGACATTTTACCCTAGTAATCACATCGCCAGTATTGCTTCCCATTGAAACTTTTTTAAGTCCGGTTGCGCCTTTAGTGCCCATGATAATCAGGTCAATCTTTTTGTCTTCCACTGCTCTCTTTATGCTATCTACAAAAAAATCATACTTTGCCATGGAAACATAAGAATGTAATTCATTTTTATGATGTTCTTCAATATAATTCAAAAGTTTTTTAAGGTCTTTTTTGCTCTCAGTCAAAACGGTTTCCCTAATCATTATCGAGGTGCCCTTAACTGAAGACCCAGCACCTGAATATGGTGGGATTGGGTTGATGTGAAGGATGTGAAAAATACATTTGGTTTTTTTAAATAATTCGAGCCCGTAATTAATTGCATTACGAGAATTTTCGGAAAAATCTGTCGGGATTAAAATACGTTGCATTGCAGTCTGATTTGTTAAAGGATAAAACTACGATCACCAAATGAACCATAAAATGATTATCATCATGTACACTAACTTTTCATCATCAAAAATTCAATAGGGAATCTTTCGTAACCGATCCATATCTAAAATTTTAATATCTCTATCTTTAATCTCAATTATACCTTCTTTCTTAAATGCAGATAGAGTTCTAATAAGAGTTTCAGTAGCCATTCCGGCAACACTTGCAAGGTCACTCCTTAAGACGTGAATATTTCCAGCTTCATCCTCCTCCAACTTTTCGGCAAATTTAAGTAAGGTAGACGCAGTTTTTTTTCGCACAGAACCATATGCCATCTGCAACAACTGCTCTTTGATCTGAGAAAGGTTTTCCGACAAAAGTTGCAACAACTCCATTACCAATTCCCCATTATGCTCCAAAACCATTTTTAATTTATCCTTGTGAAGGCCAATTAAGACAGAATCCTCCATAGCAGAGGCATATTCCTGGTATGGAATATTCTTAGTGAAACTGGTAAACCCGAAAAAATCATCTGCTTTGTAAATTCCGGTGATCAGCTCCTTCCCCTGCTCATCAAGTTTATGAGTTTTGGCATTCCCCTTTATTACCAGATACACCAAATTTGAGTTATCGCCCTCCCTGTAAATTGAATCCCCCAAATTAAACCTGAATTCCTCGCCGTTGTCATCAATAAAATTCTTCAGCTGATGAATACTCTTAACTTTGGCTTCACTTGCTAAATCATCGTATAATTTTTCTTGTTGTGCTTCTTTAAGAATACTGGACTTGGCTATCCTACTCTCAATAGCACCAATAAGTTCAGATTCTTCAAATGGTTTAGTCAGGTAGTCATCCGCACCCATATCCATACCATGCCTAACATCCTTTCGTTCTGTTTTAGCAGAGAGAAATATAAAAGGAATTGACTTTGTCCTATTATCTTCAGACAGGGCGGTAAAAACACCATATCCATCTAATTTTGGCATCATTATATCGCATATAATAACGTCCGGGAGACTGGTTTTGGCAACCAATACTCCCTTTTCCCCGTCAGGAGCGGTAAGGACTTTGTAATTTGCTAATTCCAATAATTCGGCTGTATTCTCCCTTAAAGCAGTGTCATCTTCAATTAATAAAACCTTTTTAATCATAATAGCAGTTATTACGGTTTAAAACAAAATTAGCTAGAATTCTTCGCGATTGCCATGAAGAGGCAGTTCTACCGTGAATTTGCTCCCCTTGTTTTCCACACTTTTAAAGCTAATATTCCCTCCCAGATTCTCAACATGCGATTTTACAATATTCAGGCCTATACCGGTACCTTGAGTCAGCAGTACATTGTCTGCCCTAAAGTAAAGGTTAAATATATGCTTTTGGTCTTCTTTCGGAATACCAATGCCTTTGT
>NZ_JBATGR010000113.1:0-2399 GCF_049665975.1 Eudoraea sp. | reverse complement strand
AGCCATAGCTATAAATTCAGGAGTTATTGCCCCCTGTATAAATACGTTTTTGAGCTTTGGTTTTTCCATAAGGAATTTTTCTTTAGTGCTAAGGTAAAGAAGATTTGGGAAATTGAAATTATCCTTTATGCCTCTCTATTAAACCGGTAGTATTAAATATATAGGCTATTCCAGAACTTCAAAAACGGTAATAGGAGTAGCTTTATTTTTCATGTTAATACTACCAACTTTTTTGCACTGAAAAGATTCCTTAACCTGTTCATAACAACTCTCGGAAATTATGATTTGGTTTTCTCCGGCAGCATCCTGTAATCGAGCCGCGGTATTCACATTATCACCGCTGACCGTATAATCCAAACGATTGAGACCTGAAGATCCTATATTCCCTGAGATCATTTCCCCGCTTTTAATACCAATGGATACCTTGGGTTGGAACTTAGTACTGTCATCTACTGCAGGGCGGGCATTTATCTGATCGCGTACGGCCAGGGCCGCATCAATGGCCCGATCTAAATGGTAGTCCCCTTTGAATACTGCCATGATAGCATCACCAATAAACTTATCTATATGGCCTTCCTGTGCGAGAATCTCCTTCACCATCACATCAAAATAGGTATTGAGCATAGTTACAACCACATCTGGGGTGGTATTTTCACTTATAGCCGTAAAACCACACAGGTCTATGAACATCACGGTCGCCTCAATATTTTCATTGGCCATGATGGTGGATTCATATTCTTGACTGCCCATAAAATTCAGTACGTTTTCATCTACATACATCTTAAGTATGTTGTTTTCCTTGATGGCCTTTAGGGTTTCTTTTATCTGACGAGCATGTTTCAAAGTCTTTTCCATCGTAATTGTCAGGTCTTTAAAATCAATGGGCTTGGTAATAAAATCAAAAGCCCCGCGGTTCATCGCTGTCCGAATATTGTCCATATCACCATAGGCGGAGACCATCACCGATTTAAGTAGCGGATTTAATTCGTTGAGTTTGGTAAGCAAAGTAAGCCCGTCCATTTCAGGCATATTAATGTCGCTCAACACTATGTCCATGTCCGGTATAGCAACTAGTTTCTCCAGGGCATCCTTCCCGTTGATGGCAAATACAAATTCATATTCGTTTTGCCGTATTTGTTTTCGGAACTTTTGTTTGATGAGTATTTCTAAATCTACCTCATCATCTACAACTAAAATTTTTGACATTACAATAGTGCTTTTAATTTTTCTTTTAAAATACCAAATTCTAAGGGTTTTGTCAGGAAATCATCTGCCCCTAGTCTCATAGCGGTATCGTAGTTTTCCTTATCGCCATAGGCGGTTATCATCATGACCACGGGTGGTGGCTTTAAAAAGTTTTTCTTAATTTGTTCCAAAAGCTCCAATCCGCTCATTCCCGGCATATTAATATCAGAAAGGATAAGTACCGCTTCATGATTAAGTTCACCCAAATCAGTGAGTGCCTCCTCTCCGGAAAATGCAAATGCAAAATGCAGTTCTTTATTCCGGATCTCTTTCCGGAAACGCTGCTGAAACAACAATTTTACGTCCTGTTCGTCGTCTACCACTAATATTTTCATATCGTATTGGTGTTTGATATTATTCCTGCTAATTCTTGTAATTTAAACATCATGTTTTCTGTTCTAGGGGTAATGATATGGTAAAAGTTGTTCCTTTTCCTTGCTCTGATTCCACTTTTAATTTCCCATTGTGCCCTTTAGTCACTATGTCATAACTCATACTCAGGCCCAGGCCTGTTCCTTGCCCAGTGGGCTTGGTGGTGAAAAAGGGTTGGAAGATTTTTTCCTTGACCTTTTCCGTTATGCCGTTGCCATTGTCCTTTACACTAATTGTAATCCCATTTTTGGTTTTTTTGGTTGAGAGTGATACAGTGGGTTTATACTGGTCCTCGGAAGATGCCAAGTCTTCTTTGGATGAATTAGCAAATGCGGATACTTCGTAAAAGGCATTGGTGAGCAGATTAAGCACCACCCGCCCGATATCCTGTGGGATTATGTTGATAGTTCCTATGCTTTTATCAAAATCGGTTTTCATGGTAGCATTGAACGATTTATCTTTGGCCCGCAAGCCATGGTAGGCCAGGCGGAGGTATTCGTCACAGAGTTTATTGATATCGGTTGGTTCTTTTACTCCGCTACTGCTACGACTATGTAGTAGCATCCCTTTTACGATAGCATCTGCTCTTTTGCCATGGTGATTAATTTTTTGTTCATTTTCCTTAATATCTTTTGCTATTGTTTTTACTTCATCAAGATTTCCTTTCTCAACTTCTTCGCTTAATTCATCAATCAATTCGGTATTCACATCAGAAAAATTATTCACAAAGTTCAAGGGATTTTGGATTTCATGGGCAATTCCAGCGGTGAGCTCACCTAGAC
>NZ_JBATGR010000112.1:0-2435 GCF_049665975.1 Eudoraea sp. | reverse complement strand
CTGTTATAATAATGGCATTTGACGAAAAAGGGCAGGCAGATAATTTTGAGAGACGTATTGAAATAGCCAAACGATCTTATGATATATTGGTAAATAGGGTGAATTTCCCACCGGAAGATATCATTTTTGATCTTAATATTTTTCCTGTAGCAACCGGAATGGATGAACACAAGCAGAATTCGGTAGATTTTATTGAAGCTACTACCTGGGTTCGAAAAAATCTCCCATATTGCAGTGTTAGCGGTGGCGTAAGTAATGTATCTTTTTCATTTAGAGGTAATACGCCCGTTCGTGAGGCCATGCATTCGGTTTTCTTGTACCACGCCATTCAGGCCGGTATGAATATGGGAATTGTTAACCCTGCCCTACTTGAAGTCTATGACGACATTCCAAAAGATTTACTGAATAGGGTAGAAGATGTCATTCTAAACAGAAGGAATGACGCCACAGAACGTCTTCTCGATTTTGCTGAAACTGTGGTGGGTAAGGCAAAGGACAGCAAAGCGGATGATTCATGGCGAAAAGATCCGCTTCAGGAAAGAATTACCCGGGCTTTGGTAAAAGGAATAGATCAATATATCGTAGCCGATGTGGAAGAAGCAAGATTAGCCGCAGCTAAGCCTATTGAGGTAATTGAAGGCCATTTAATGAAAGGAATGAATGTGGTTGGAGATCTCTTTGGAAGTGGTAAAATGTTCCTGCCACAGGTAGTTAAGTCTGCCAGGGTAATGAAAAAGGCAGTTGCCCATTTATTGCCTTATATTGAAGAAGACAAAGACAATTTATCACAAACCGCAGGTAAAATCTTAATGGCAACGGTTAAGGGAGATGTACATGATATAGGCAAGAATATTGTAAGTGTGGTACTGGCTTGTAATAACTATGAAATTATTGATTTAGGCGTAATGGTTCCACCTGAAAAAATAATTCAAAAAGCTAAAGAAGAACAGGTAGATGTAATAGGGTTAAGTGGTCTTATTACCCCTTCTCTGGATGAAATGGTTCATCTGGCTAGCGAAATGGAACGCCAGGGTTTTAATATACCTTTATTAATAGGAGGAGCAACAACCAGTAAGGCCCATACTGCAGTAAAGATCGATCCACAATACAGTTCCTCTGTAGTGCATGTAAATGATGCCTCCAGGGCCGTAACTGTCCTTGGTGACCTCTTACAGAAAGATTCTTCAGACGATTATAAAGCGTTGGTTAAAACTGACTATTCTACCTTCAGAGAGAAATTTCTAAGTCGCGGTAAACTAAAGGAATATCTAAGTCTGGAAGCAGCAAGAAAGAATAAATTCCAAATCGACTGGGATGCTTCTGATATTATAAAACCTAATAATTTAGGGATAGAGGTCATTAGAGATATGGATCTTAAACTTTTGGAAGAATTTATAGATTGGACACCATTTTTCCGAAGTTGGGACTTACATGGAAAATATCCCGCAATATTAAGCGATGAAATTGTAGGGGAGCAGGCTTCCGAGTTATACGAAGATGCCCGGTCAATGCTGAAAAAGATCTTCGAGGAGAAATTATTGACAGCAAAAGCGATTTTTGGACTTTTTTCCGCTAATACAATTAATGATGATGATATAGAAGTAATTGCCCATCCTTTAAATCCGGGTACTGTTAACAAAAAGGAAGAAGATAAACCTCTAATTTTTAGGACCTTGCGTCAGCAATCCAAAAAACGACAAGGCAAACCCAATATGGCACTTGCAGATTTCATTGCGCCCAAGGAATCTGGATTACAGGATTATATAGGCTGCTTTTGTGTTACGGCTGGTTTTGGCACAAATGAACTTGCTGAGGAATACGAGAAAAATCTTGATGATTACAATGCTATTATGATCAAAGCATTGGCCGACAGACTTGCTGAAGCTTTTGCTGAGTATTTACATAAAGAAGTACGTGTCAAATACTGGGGATATTCAGGAAAAGAACAACTCTCTAATGAAAATTTGATAAAAGAAGAATACAGGGGAATAAGGCCGGCTCCGGGCTACCCTGCTTGTCCCGATCATACCGAAAAATTGACCATTTGGGAATTACTGGATGTAAATAAGGAGATTGGAGTTAAATTGACAGATAACCTGGCTATGTTCCCTGCAGCCAGTGTAAGCGGGTATTATTTTGCACATCGGGATGCTCGATATTTTGGATTGGGTAAGATAATGGAAGACCAGATTGTAGATTATGCAGGGAGGAAAGAAATTGAATTGAGTGAAGCAAGGAAATGGCTCGCTCCAAATATAGCTGATGAATAAGTGAAATATCCTGCTGGATTTAAACTGGATCAACGAATTAGCAGGATAAAAAAATCGTATTCAAAGATTCTTTGAACCAAAAATATTGAAAAGCAATAAGCATAAATGAAAGTCACGGAACATATAGAAAGAGCTAAAGGGAATACACTATTCTCTTTTGAAATT
>NZ_JBATGR010000111.1:0-4590 GCF_049665975.1 Eudoraea sp. | reverse complement strand
CCCTTTTTTATTTGTAGGACTCAACCCTGCATTTGAACTACAAAAAGTACTGGATGCCATGAATGAAAGAGTGGGATTTTTACCATTACAGGAGTTCGTCCTGGATGAAAAGCGAGGCAAAGACTATTTTATTGATGCAAATTGGGCGCTTTACTGTGATAATTATTTGGAAGGATTTCATATCCCTTTTGTCCATGAGGGCCTAAATGCAGTTTTAGATTACGGTAACTATGATACACTTCTGTATGACCATATGAATTTACAGATAGGCTACGCCGAAGGTACCGAGGAGGTCTTTGATCTTCCTGAAAATCATCCGGATTATGGAAAGAAAATAGCAGCATATTATTATTGGGTGTTTCCGAATATGATGTTCAATTTTTATCCCTGGGGTGTTTCCGTAAATTTAGTCCAACCTCTTGAAATGAACAAAACCAAAGTTTCCTTTTACAGTTATGTTTACGACACTTCCAAATTGGATAAAGGGGCTGGTTCGCAATTAGATAAGGTAGAAATAGAAGATGAAGCTGTGGTTGAAGGAGTTCAAAAGGGTATACGCTCCCACTTTTATAAGGCAGGAAGATTTTCACCATCACGGGAAAAAGGAGTGCATCATTTTCACCGGCTTTTGGCTGAATTTATTAATTCATAAATCTTAATTTCAAAGCTATTTTCTGTTATAAAATGTCCTTTCTCTTCATTGGTTTGTTATATTCCTTTAACTACCTTTGACAAAAATTTTACAGATGAGGCCAGACTTATTTGAAGCACCAGACTACTTTAACCTTGATGAGCTTTTAAGTGAAGAACACAAATTAGTGCGCGATGCGGCCCGTCAATGGGTAAAGCGCGATGTCACTCCAATAATAGAGGAATTTGCACAAAAAGCGGAATTTCCTAAGCAAATTATAGGCGGACTTGCAGAAATTGGGGCCTTTGGGCCTTATATTCCTGTGGAGTATGGCGGAGCCGGCCTGGACCAAATCAGTTACGGACTTATTATGCAAGAAATTGAACGTGGAGACAGTGGGGTTCGTTCTACCGCTTCTGTTCAATCTTCATTGGTAATGTATCCAATATTTGCATATGGAACCGAAGAACAAAGAAAAAAATACTTACCTAAACTGGCTACTGGAGAATATATGGGTTGTTTTGGTCTTACTGAACCAGATCATGGATCTAACCCCAGTGGTATGGTAACCAATTTTAAGGATAAAGGAGATCATTATTTATTAAACGGAGCCAAGCTTTGGATCTCAAATTCCCCATTTGCAGATATTGCTGTTGTTTGGGCTAAAGATGAAAACGGTAGAATTCACGGATTAATTGTGGAAAGGGGAATGGAAGGATTTTCAACTCCGGAAACTCATAATAAATGGTCCCTGAGGGCTTCTGCAACCGGTGAATTAATATTTGATAATGTTAGAGTTCCTAAAGAAAACCTGTTGCCTGGCAAAAATGGGTTGGGAGCTCCTTTAGGTTGTCTGGACTCTGCACGATACGGCATTGCGTGGGGTGCTATTGGAGCCGCTATGGATTGTTATGATACGGCACTTCGCTATGCCAAGGAACGAATCCAATTTGGAAAACCCATCGCAGCAACTCAATTGCAGCAAAAGAAATTAGCGGAGATGATTACCGAAATAACCAAGGCTCAACTCTTGGCATTCCGCTTGGGACAATTAAAAAATGAAGGGAGAGCTACTACTGCACAAATTTCTATGGCTAAGCGGAACAATGTTGAAATGGCTATAAAAATTGCACGGGAAGCGAGGCAGGTTCTCGGGGGCATGGGAATAACAGGAGAATATAGTATCATGCGTCATATGATGAACCTGGAAAGTGTAATCACCTATGAAGGCACGCACGATATTCATTTACTAATTACAGGTGCGGATATAACAGGTCATAACGCTTTTAAGTAACTCTTTGATTTAAAATTTCTTAATTATTACTTCCTGCATGTAATCCATATGTTCAGCAGCTTTTTTAGTAAAGGCAAACAGGCTAAGACACCTATCAAGATTCTGGGTTTCATATGTCACTTTATAATAGACATTTCCCTTTAAATAATCTGTTAATGCCCTGATGCCATGTATAAAAGGCATTAATTTTACGCCAAATGGCAAATGCTGAATTTCTGCTTTAGTCAGGAAATCTGAGTTCTTGCTCAGGCCATCAATAAAAGCCTCAAAGAGCTCTTTGTTAAATGTTATTTTACTAAGATCTTTTTCGTCTTCGCTCTCGGTATTGACTATAGTACGCACGGCATCCCCAAAATCATAATGAAAATATCCTAACATTACAGTATCAAGATCTATAAGGCATAGCGCTCGATTATCCTCTTTATCAAAAAGAATATTATTTAGTTTAGTATCATTATGACAAATTCTAAGGGGTAAGTTCCCGGGGTCATAGAAACGTAGTTCCTCAAGGGTCATTTTTGCAAAAAGAATAGCCTCTTCAGCTTCTTTTAATTTGTCTGGTGTGGCACTTCCTAAAGCTTCTTCAAACTGTTTGGCTCGAAATGTAAGATCGTGAAATCCGGATATGGTGTCCTTGAAGATATCGAGAGGAGCCTCTTGTAGCAGGGAGTGGAATTTGCCAATAATTTTGCCTGCTTCTAAGGCGATGACCCCATCCTGCGCAGTATTAAAGGCAACACTATCAGGAACCATTGTAAACATGCGCCAGCAGTCACTTTTGTTAATTTTCAAATAAGGCTTGTCATCAATGGTCCTAATCAGGGATATTTGGTGGTAGTTTTTATCATTTAAATATGGAAGTGCACAATGGATATTCTGCATTAATACGTCAATATTGCTAAAGACCTGTGCATTAAGTCTTTGCAAAATATAACAAGGAAAACCATCGAACAGGAGAGCATATGTGTCGTTGATATACCCTTGACTTATTTGCTGTATTATATAGTCCTTCCTCTCAATGGAAAAATATTGCAAAACAGCGTTGGGGTCATTGCTATCCACTGATATACGGTCTACGGAGATTCAACAGGCCATAGTGGCGTTCTGTATTCTCCACTATCTGTCATGTCTTTCAATTCCTTCATAGCTTTTTCTTTATCATCGGCATAAGTTATTCCAAACCATTTACTATCTGAAGGAATTACCGAAACGCTTACTTCACTTTGTTCTAACATTTTCTGAATAACAAAAGGTATATATACTTCGCCTTCGGCAATGTTTTCCTCATTCCCCAGAAATATTCGCAGATCATGTTCAATATGATCGAAAATAGAGGGGTTACAAACCCAAAAGTTCATACTAACCAATTCATCACCACTAAAATGCAGTCCTGAATCTGTATCAGTGAGTCCTCCGTTCTCTTTTTGAATTTTTGTGCGTTCCACCACCGAATGCAGTTTATTTCCATCCCTTTTGCAAACTCCTCTGGAAACGGATCCATATTCTGAAAGGGTATCTTCAAGCGTATATGCTACCAAGCCATATGCATCTTTATTCTCTCTGGTTTTGATGAAATGGGATGCATTTTTATATGCCCCTTTTCCATAGTAGTCGTCTGCATTTATAATTGCAAAGGGATTTTTAATGACATGTCTGGCAGTCCAAACAGCATGCGCAGTACCCCAGGGTTTACTTCTTTCTCCAATAAATCCAGTTCCTTCGGGAAGATCTGTAAGCTCCTGAGAAAGAACATCGATCTTAATATGCTCAGGTAATTTTGGAGATAAGTAATTCTTTAAAAAATCAACATTATCCTTTTGAGTAATTACAACTATATGATTAAAACCATTTTCTAAAGCGTCGTATATACTGAATTCCATGAGAAATTCATCTTTGGGCCCCAAACCGTCAAATTGCTTAAGTTTTCCGTATCGGCTGCCTCTTCCGGCTGCCATTAGTAAAAGAGTCATAGTTCTGCTATTATGGCCGCAAAAATAAGTTTTTATACGGGAAATAGTAAATTCAATTAAGATTTAAGCAAAAACTAAACCTGATTTATGTCATATTATATTGAACATAATTCGAATAAATTTGTTAAAACACTTTTTTAAATGTGCAACTTAGTACGCAAATATAATATCCCCGGTCCGCGTTATACCAGTTATCCCACAGTACCCTATTGGAATATGGATACATTTTCCGGTAAGGCGTGGAAAGCTACTATAAAGAAAAGTTTTAAGGAAAGCAATGCCACCGAAGGTATTAGTCTTTATATTCATTTGCCATTTTGTGAACAAATGTGTACGTTTTGCGGTTGTCATAAGCGCATCACAAAAAGGCATGAAGTAGAAAAACCATATATAAATACCTTATTAAGGGAATGGAGTTTGTATTGCGAACTTTTTGATGCCAAACCCAAAATTAAGGAATTACATTTGGGAGGAGGTACCCCGACATTCTTTTCTCCTGAACACCTTAAAACATTAATTAACGGAATATTTAGGTTTGCGGAAAGAGCTGATAACTATGAATTTAGTTTTGAAGGGCACCCCAATAACACAACCAAGACTCATTTACAGGTACTATATGATCTAGGGTTTAGAAGAGTGAGTTATGGCGTGCAGGATTATAACCATACAGTACAAAAAGCAATTCACCGTATTCA
>NZ_JBATGR010000110.1:0-14534 GCF_049665975.1 Eudoraea sp. | reverse complement strand
TCGTAGGTGGCGCAAGCTGTGACCCCGTTTTCAGATAGTGTTTTACTTCCTTAAAAAACCAGGGGTAGCCAATACTTGCCCGGCCAATCATAGCCCCGTCCAGTCCGTACTCATCTCGCATAATCCTGGCTGCTTCCGGGGTATCTACATCTCCATTTCCAAAGACCGGAATATGCATTCTTGAATTGTTTTTTACCTCAGCAATGGGCTTCCAGTCTGCATTGCCTTTATACATCTGTGCCCGGGTTCTTCCGTGAATAGCAATAGCCTTACAGCCTACATCCTGAAGCCGTTCTGCCACCTCAACAATTTTTATTGAATCGTGGTCCCATCCCAACCTGGTTTTAACCGTAACTGGCAGGTGGGTGTGCTTTACCATAGCCTCGGTAAGAGAAACCATTAAATCAATATCTTTTAAAATACCTGCACCCGCGCCTTTACTTACTACTTTTTTTACAGGACAGCCAAAGTTTATATCGATAATATCCGGTTTGGATTTCTCTACGATCTCAACGGAACGCAACATGGAATCCAGGTTTGCTCCAAAAATTTGAATCCCTACAGGCCGCTCTTTTTCATAAATATCCAACTTCATTACGCTTTTGGCCGCATCGCGTATAAGGCCTTCCGAAGATATAAACTCGGTATACACCAAATCTGCCCCCTGCTCCTTGCAAAGTGCCCGAAAAGGAGGGTCACTCACATCCTCCATGGGCGCGAGTAATAAGGGAAAATCCGGCAGAACTATGTCACCAATTTTTGGCATCTGTTATCTTTTAGCGCGACAAAATTAAAAATAAAGAAGGAACTAAAGGGTATTTATTCGTTATCAAGTCGTTGTAACTCGCTTTTCCGGAGGCTGCGGTTGTTGTTGTTCAGACGGTAATTGCCAAATTTATAGGTAAAGCCCAGGCGTACAAACCTGGTTTCAGGTCGCTCTCTAAGGGAATTGTCCTGGTTGGCATAACGCGACGTTAACCTGCCCCTGGCCATCCCAAGGAGGTCTTCCCCCGCAAGCGAAATTACCCCACGGTTATTCCATAGGGTTTTGCGCAATCCCACATTAAGTATGGCAATTTCAGATACTTTATACGAACCAAATAAAAAGCTGCTTAAATAGGTAAATGAAAGGTCTCCGGTAAAGGTGCCGTCTTTAGATAAGCTAAAGGTATTATTCAGATAACCATAATACCCGGTTACACTGTTTTTATAGGTATCAATAGTGCTTTCTTCCGCTAAAAAGGTTTCGTCTTCATAAAAAACAGTGTTGTAAAAATAAACGGACCAAAAGTTATTAATGGATGTTGAAATGGTAAAATCCAAGCCATAAGAGGTGCTTTTCTGCACATTCTGTTTACTCTCCCTCAGGATCTGGTTCTCGTTGTCCTGAAAAGTTAAGGTGCTGATATACCTGCCATTATCCCGGTAATAAACATCTATAAAATAGGTGTCCTTGATGGTGTAATTCAAATTGAAATTATGGCTGAAATTCGGAACGAGGTTGGGGTTCCCTTCCAGGTAATTATTTTCATTCAGAAAATAGCGAAACGGGTTCAGGTCAGAGTATTTTGGCCGGTCAATCTTCCTGCTGTAATCAAAGGTAATGCTATTCTCCTCGCCGAGCTTGCGGCTCAGGTAGAAGGATGGAAAAAGTTCAAAGTAGTTTTGCTTATTAATTTGCTGCAGCGTTATTGAGAACGACTCCACATTGGTTTGTTCTGCCCTTAGTCCCAACTTCAGGGCCCATTTCTCCCAATCGTGCGAATAGATACCATAGAGGGCATATACCCCTTCCCGATATTCAAAATTGTCTGATATGGCAATGTCAAAAGGAGGCAGGTTGTTGTTTACATCAAAATAATCAATGCCACTATCGGTGTTTATCCATGATCCCCGTATCCCGGTTTCAAAACTCCCGGATTCCAAAGGCAGGTAATAATCAACCCTTGATGTAAAAATATTAATGTCCTGCATGGCATCTGTGGCAAAGGTAAAATTCCTCAAAAAAGTACCCGCAGGATCAAAATAATCTGAAGAACCCCGCTGCAGGCGGGACAGGTCATAATACGTATAATGCACATTGGCCTTAAGGTTCTCTCCTTCCTTCTTTAGTTTCCGTTCATAATTAAGATCAAAACTAAGGTTCACCATGTCCTCATCAATGGAACTTAGGGTCTGCATGGTAGAATCGAGTACACCGGCCCCGTTTTGCATTTCGGTGCTTATCTCGTTAACGATTTCCTTGTTTGGGGAAAAGCTCAGGTTGGAGGTGAAATTTAATAGATCGCGCTCGGAAGGTTTATAATCAAACATTAAATTAAGCTGCTGATCCTGGGATCGGATAGTCTCCTCAATGTCTGTATTCCAGCGGGCAAATACCTCATCCTGATCATTGATAAAGTTAACTCGACCGTCCCCGCTTTTAAATTCTTTTCTTGGATTGATGGTATAGTTCAGGAAAATACCAACCTTGTCGTTTTTGAAATAATGACTGGTACCAAAACTGTATTTTGGAAATACGCCCTGGGTATATTGCCCCCTGACATTGCCTTTATAACCCGGAGTTACATTTTCTTTGGTGCGGATATTTAGAATGGAACCTTCCCCGGCTTCAAAACTCGCAGGCGGATTTGGAATGACCTCTACAGATGAGATCATTTCCCCGGAGAGTCCCTTTAAAAATTCCTGTACTTCAAGTGGGGATAATTGCACTTTGCGATCGTTGAGGTACACCGTGGCGTTTCGTCCTCTGATTTCCAGGTTATCCTGCATAACAATCACACCGGGGGCATTCCGCAGAATATCCCAGGAGTTGCCTTCCCCTAAAACGGTATTTTCAACATTAAAAACGATGCGATCCGCCTTTCGCTCAATAATAGGTTTTGTCCCGGTCACCACCACCTCATTTAGATTCTGCTCAATGGGTTCTAATACCAGGGCTCCAATTTTAAGGTTTGATTTTATCTCCAGGGGGACTAAAAGCGACAGGTATCCGAAGTATTTTGCCTGTAAATAGTAGACATCGGGCTCTATGTTTTTTAAGCTAAACTTACCGTTATCATCTGCGGAAATTCCTTTTACCTGGGTACTGTCCGGTACCTGTAGCAGCATTACATTAGCATATGGAAGTGGCTTCCCATCGGTATCCCTAACAGACCCGTTTACCTCAAAGGTCTGGCTGGTAATGGCTAAGGGTAATATTCCCAAAACGAATAGTAAGGAAAATCTCACAGTTGGTAGGTTAGCCAGCAAAGCTATAAAATTATTTGATTTTAACCTTAAAAAACAGCCCTGATTGTTGCCAGGTCTTTTTTGTATTGTCCTGTTCCAGTATATGTTTTCTTACAAAATAAGGTGCATACAAGGCCGCTGCAGGTATTTTAGCCGGGAATCAGAAGGTGATGGGCGCTTTCAGGGTTTCACCCTTCCGTAGTACCCGTACCGTAGTGGTATCTCCAGGTTCAAAAGCCGATAAGGCCCGCATATAGCTCATCATATTCACAACGGTACTATCTCCAAGTTGAACAACAATATCTCCTTTTTCTAAACCTGCTTTTTGCGCTGGTCTGTCTTCACTTATTCCATCAATGCGCATGCCCTTACCATCAAACAGATAGTCGGGGATTACCCCTAGCGTTACTTTAAACCTGGGTACTTCTTCGCTTTCATTTTTGGTTTTTCTAAAAGCCAGTTTCTTATCATCATCCAATTCCTGAACCAGGCTGAACAAATACATGCTAATTAATCGCATTCCCTCATAATTCAATTTTTCTGCATCATCTGTTGGCTTATGATAATCTTCATGCTGGCCCGTAAAAAAATGTAAAACCGGGATATCTTGCAAATAGAATGAAGTATGGTCAGAAGGGCCTACTCCAGATTCTTTTAACACCAGCTTAAACCCCGGATTAGAAGCGTTTAATACCTGGGGCCAGATTGGAGAAGTACCGGTACCACTAACTGAAAGCGTTTTGTCTTCCCTTAGCCTGCCCACCATATCCAGGTTAAGCATATAGGAAACCTCTCCAAGGTTAAGCGTAGGGTTTTTTGTATAAAAATTGGAGCCTAATAGTCCCATTTCCTCACCAGAAAAAGTGATAAACAGATAGTTTGTAGAAAGTTTAGTTTCCTTTATCTTGTTTGCCAAATCAAGGAGCACTGCCACGCCGCTGGCATTATCATCTGCACCATTGTGAACTTCAGGTTCACCTCTGTGTAATGAGCCTTCACCTCCCAATCCCAAATGGTCATAATGCGCGCCTATCACAACGGTATTCAGAGATTTATTATTGATAAAACCAATGACATTGGTCCCGGTTATTGTGCTATCACCGGCCTCCTGAAAACCTACTTGCTGATGCGGGTCTTTCTTTGGTTTAAAAGTAAAGGTTTGGTAATATGTCCCTGCATTTCCTTTGGGTTCAAGTCCCATTTCGGCCATTTGTCCCATTATATACTCCGCAGCTTTGAGTTCTTCTTCAGTCCCGGTTTCCCTGCCTTTAAATTCATCGCTTGCAAGGACCTTAACCTCTTCTTCCATAGAGGCTATTTTGGGTGCTTCGGTTTTACATCCGAAGGCTAATATAAAAAATACGCCTAGAACTATTTTTTTCATCAGTTTTACATCTAATTTTGTTCAAAATTAAGCATCCTATGAAAACTTTGGCATCCTTATTCATTTTATTGGCTTTTTTTAGTTGTAAAACCGAATCCAAAAAAACACTTCCCGATAAGGATAAACCCGTCTCCGTAATGGCCGGGTCCGATACCCTGATTTATGAAGAAGAAAAGCACTTTAAGTCTATACGCCAGGTCACTTTTGGCGGGGACAACGCTGAAGCTTACTGGAGTTTTGACGATAGTAAATTAGTTTTTCAATCAAATAATGCTGCATGGGGAATGCAGTGCGACCAGATGTTTCTCATGAAGTCTGAGGAGACTTTCAAAGATAGTCAACCTCCTATGATAAGCACAGGAATGGGGCGTACCACCTGTGCCTATTTTCTGCCTGATAACGAGCATATCGTATATGCATCCACACATTTAGTGAACAAAGAATGCCCTGAAGTTCCCTTGCGTAAAAACGGGAAATACGTTTGGCCGGTATATGATTCCTTCGACATATTTGTGGCTGATTTAAATGGCAATGTTGTTACTCAGCTTACCAACGAACCCGGCTATGACGCGGAAGCTACGGTTTCTCCGCAGGGAGATAAGATAGTATTTACTTCTACCAGAAGTGGGGATCTTGAGCTGTATACCATGAACTTAGATGGTACAGAAGTTTTACAAATAACAGATGAGTTGGGTTATGACGGAGGTGCCTTTTTCTCACCAGACGGCACAAAAATTATTTTCCGGGCTTCAAGGCCAAAAACAGATGAAGCCATAACCGAATATAAAGAATTGCTTGCCCAGGGTTTGGTGCAGCCAACAGAAATGGAACTTTTTATATGTAATTCCGACGGTAGCGATTTAAAACAACTAACTTTTCTTGGGAATGCCAACTGGAGTCCTTTCTTTCATCCATCAGGGGAAAAGATTCTATTTTCCAGTAATTTTGAGGCCGAAAAAGGCTTTCCTTTTAATCTCTATCTTATTGATATAGATGGAAAGAATTTGGAACGGGTTACACATGGAAAAACTTTTGATGCTTTTCCGGTATTTTCTAATAATGGCAAATTCCTGGCTTTTTCAAGTAACCGTAATAATGGCGGAACCCGCGATACCAATTTGTTTATTGCCGAGTGGCAGGATTAAGAAGCAGAAAACTGTATCTTTGCAGCCAATTTGAAATAGCCTGAGTAAGAAAATGAAACACATTCGTAATTTCTGTATTATCGCCCATATAGACCATGGTAAGAGTACTTTGGCAGACAGGCTGTTAGATTTTACTGGTTCTGTAACGGAAAGGGAAAAGAAAGAACAGCTTCTGGATAATATGGATCTGGAGCGCGAGCGTGGAATTACCATTAAGAGTCATGCTATTCAAATGGAATACGAACACGAAGGCCAGGATTATATTCTTAATTTAATAGACACGCCCGGCCATGTAGACTTCTCCTATGAAGTATCGCGTTCAATAGCGGCATGTGAAGGTGCCCTTTTGGTGGTTGATGCAGCCCAGAGTATACAGGCGCAAACCATTTCAAATTTATACCTCGCTCTGGAGAATGATCTCGAAATTATTCCGGTATTAAATAAGGTCGATCTGCCTAGTGCCAGTCCGGAAGAAGTAACAGATGATATTGTAGAATTATTGGGGTGTAAACCCGAAGAGGTAATCCCGGCCAGTGCTAAAACCGGCATTGGTATTGGAGATATTTTAACTGCTATTATAGATCGTATCCCTCCTCCGAAAGGGAATATAGATGAGCCCTTACAGGCCTTGGTTTTTGATTCCGTTTATAATTCTTTCAGGGGGGTGGAAACTTATTTCAAGGTTATTAATGGTGTGATCAAAAAAGGACAGAAAATTAAGTTTGTTGCTACAGATAAAACTTATTTCGCTGACGAAGTAGGCACTCTGAAACTTACCCAGGAGCCTAAACCCGAAATTAGAGCGGGAGATGTAGGCTACGTGATTACCGGAATAAAGGATGCAAGGGAAGTAAAAGTTGGGGATACCATTACAGATGCAGTACATCCAACCAAAAACGCTATTGCCGGTTTTGAAGATGTAAAACCAATGGTATTTGCCGGTATTTACCCTGTAGATACAGAAGATTACGAAGAACTGCGATCCTCCATGGAAAAGTTGCAGCTCAATGATGCTTCTTTAGTTTTTACTCCGGAAAGCAGCGCAGCACTCGGATTTGGTTTTCGTTGTGGTTTCCTCGGAATGCTCCATATGGAGATCATCCAGGAACGTTTGGAGCGTGAATTTGACATGACGGTTATTACTACGGTACCAAACGTTAGTTATCATGCCTTTACTACAAAAGACCCGGATACCCCCTTGATTGTGAATAACCCGAGTGACCTTCCCGATCCTTCTACCGTAGCAAGGGTTGAAGAACCTTATATAAAAGCCACAATAATTACCAAATCAGATTTTGTAGGAAATGTAATGTCTCTTTGTATAGATAAGCGGGGCCAGATTACCAATCAGACCTATCTCACTCCGGAGAGGGTTGAATTAAATTTTGACATGCCCCTTGCAGAGATCGTGTTTGATTTCTACGACAGGCTTAAGACAGTTTCTAAAGGTTATGCATCCTTTGATTACTCTCCTATTGGTATGCGGGTATCTAAACTGGTGCGGGTTGATATTTTGTTGAATGCACAACCTGTTGATGCTTTGTCTGCTCTTATACATTTTGATAATGCCCATTATATAGGCAAAAGAATGTGTGAAAAGTTAAAGGAATTAATTCCAAGGCAACAGTTTGATATTCCGATACAAGCTGCTATCGGCGCCAAAATTATTTCGCGCGAGACCATAAAAGCCCTGCGAAAGGATGTAACCGCTAAATGTTATGGTGGTGATATCTCGAGAAAGCGAAAATTATAGGAAAAACAAAAGAAAGGTAAAAAACGAATGCGCCAGGTAGGTAATGTTGAAATCCCTCAGCAGGCGTTTATGGCTGTTCTTAAATTAAACGATTAGGTTTCTTCAATTCGCCTACAATTTATGTAAGTAAATACAATATTTTTATCTTCGCTTAGTTATTAGTTAAACTTAAAATCCCCCTGTTAATGACAACTTATATTGCCGAATTCCGTGCCGTACATAAGCTAATAAAGATTGTGCAACATCCTGTTTTTACATGGAAACAGGAGGGTGGCGAAATTGACCCTGAACTACTACAGGGAAAAATAAAAAGAGAGTCTTCTGTTCATTTTTACAACTTACTGGCAGGCGAAAAACACAATGTTACTTTAGAAGATATTTCTGTAGAAATTACCAAAACTGCCCAATTTAATGGTTAGTCCATCTCTGGTTTAATTCAATAATTTAATAATAGCTATAGGTTCAAATAGGCTTTCTCGACAAATATTTCTAAATTGATTGCGCTTTAGATTGTATTTGAAAAATGAGAAAATTCTGGCTCCATATACTTTTTTTCTTCCTCACATCAATGCTATTAGCGCAGGAAAGCAAGCTTACTACCGAGCAATGGGCCACCCTTGAAATTACACTTAGCAGCCAATCAGACTATAAAAATCCTTATACAGATGTTTCGGTTTGGGCGGAATTTACAAACCAAAACAATGACACCCTTAAAAGACCAGCTTTTTGGGACGGAGACAATATTTGGAAAATACGATTTACTTCTCCCGATACTATCAGCACCTGGAAATGGCTTTCATATGCATCTGATAAACAAGACGAAGGTCTTCATGGAGCAACTGGTTCTGTTAGTTCCAAACCCTACAGTGGAGACAACCAACTACTCGCTAACGGTTTACTAAAAATGGCGGAGGGGTACCGCAACATAGTACAACATTCCGGTAAATCTTTTTTAGTAGTTGGAGACACTCCCTGGGCAATTCCTTTTCGGGCAACGGCAGACCAGGTAACTACTTATGCTCAGGACAGGCAAAAAAAGGGTTTTAATGCTGCTTTGCTAATGAGCTTACAACCAGACATGAATGCTATCGGGCCCAATGAAAGGAATACTTCTCAAGGCTTTAAAAGAGCTTTTGAAGACCTATCTGATGGGCATATTAATAGTATGAATCCTTCCTATTTTCAGACTTTAGATCAGATTATAGATATCCTTATTGCGCATGAGATTGTTCCGGTTTATCAGCCTGTATTTCATGGTTTTGGTTGGAAAGGCCTTAAAGTGCTTGGAAACACTATAAATCCTGAGGAATATGTTCGCTATTGCAAATATCTCCTTGCGCGCTACGGTAGCAAACCTGCCATTTGGCTTATTGCAGGAGACCATGACGGTAATGATCCGGGAGTTAAGGAAAGCGGAGAAATGTTTCAGCAATGGGACAGTTATGGCCAACCCACCGGACTGCATTATAATCCATGTGATGATTATGTTGCTGAGTGGGCCGTAAATGACCCTGGCAAACATTGTATGCACTTTAATAAGACACATCAGGATAAAGATTGGCTGGATTTTCAATGGGCCCAAACGGGGCATGATGGAGCTCACCTATATCATAAAGTGGAGAAGATGTACGCTAATCTTCCCACCAAAGGGGTGGCTAATGGGGAGCCTACCTATGAAGGAATGAACGATGGTAAAAATGGACTGGGCTGGTGGCAGGGTGAGGAAGCCTGGATGCAATTAATGAGCGGGGGCACTATGGGAATTGTATACGGCGCAGCCAGTCTGTGGCAATGGAAAATAACTGCAGAAGAGGAGGGCTGGACCGCCTGGTCTTCTCAATCTAAGTCCTGGAAAGAAGCTTTGTATATGGAAGGCTCTATATATGCCGGAATGGTAGGTAAAATTTTGTCTTCAATAGATATGACCAATATAGAAAAGCGCTGGGATTTGGCGGATGGAAAACCCTTACTGGCTAAACCCGGATCTTTATATATTTCATTTTTAAAAGAAGGTGGTGAAATTGAAATTAAATCCTTAAACAAGGGAAAGGGCCTGCAATTTAATTGGATAAACCCTAAAAATGGTGAGGTTGTTGATTCTGGCAGTGCTGACTCCGGCAAATTTAATGCTCCGGATAATAACCCCTGGGTTTTAATTATTAATTAGGTCTTAAAGATTACGAACTACATGTTTCAGTTTGTTTTGTCTAAATCAAACATCTTACCCAGATAAACCAGTTTAGATCCGTCTGAAATTGATTCAGAGTTTGCACCGGACGAGGATATGATAGATACCTTCCCATCCGAAGCTTTTAGAAAAACCGGGATAATCTCGTCATCTTCTTTGGTAATATTAAGTAGTTTTTTGTAATGGTTGGCATTCTTTAGTTCTATTTCGTGAAGCGCAGGATAACGTCTGGTAACTTCCATCATTTTAATAAAATCATCATTCTGTGAGAACAGGCCTTCCTTAGGGTTTTTGTCAGGGTCGTTCATCTCATCAGCACTGACAAGTCTGAAGGAACCATTTTCTCCTAATTGATCCTTAAACTTGTCAATGGCATATTCATTTATTTCAGGACTACCTGTAAGTGCCATTAAATATCCCATATCATTAAGCTCTATATCATCTGTAAGGGTGTCTGAATACACATCGGCCACCATGGCCTCTAGTCCAAGTTTTTTTGCCTGATCAATATTAGCATAGTTAGTGTCTATCAAAACCACATGCCTGTTGTTCTTCTTCAGGTAACTGGCAAGAAGCCTGGACGTTTTGGATGCGCCTAAAATTAAAATTCCTTCAGAGTGTTTTAGAAATACTCCCACCCATTTTGCAAAGAGCCTGGCTGTTGTAGCGTTTAAAAGAACGGTCCCTAATACAATCATAAAGACCAGCGGGGTAATATATTCAGCTCCGGGTTCGCCCTTTAGAAGCAATTTGGAGCCAAAAAGTGATGCAATACCTGCAGCTACAATCCCCCTGGGGCCAACCCAGCTTATAAAAAGTTTTTCATTCAATTTTAAACCAGAGCCTTTTGTGCTTAGAAAAACCCCAATAGGCCGAATCACAAAGACGATTACCAGGAATATAATCACAGTGTTCCAGTTGTAAATCAACTCCATATCACTGATGTTAATATTAGCCGCCAGCAAAATAAAGAGGATAGAAATAAGCAACACACTTAGGGATTCCTTGAAATACAACAGCTCTTTAAGGTTTGGCAGGTCCATATTGCCCATAACCATGCCCATAACCACCACTGCAAGAAGACCGGATTCGTGTGCCAAAATATCTGATTCCACAAAAACTAAAAGAACAACAGAGAGCGACACCACATTAGACAAATAGTGAGGCACGTATTTCTTTCTGATAATAAACGCCAGCGCATGGGCGAAAGTGAAGCCAAAAGTAGTTCCAAAAAGTAAAATCTTACCAAAATCTATTAATGCTGTTTTTGTATATTCCTGTCCTTCGCCAACACTGATAAATTCAAATACAAGTACTGCCACCAATGCGCCAATAGGGTCAATTAATATTCCCTCCCATTTTAGAACTGCGGAAACATCTTTTTTCAAAGGAATATTTCGAAGGATTGGAGTAATAACTGTAGGACCGGTAACAACGATCAGAGCTGAAAATAAAAAAGATATTTTCCAGCTAAGGCCAAAAATAAAATGAGCCGCAACGCCACCTCCAAAAAAAGTAACCAGCGTTCCCACGGTTATTAGTTTGGTAATTACAGGGCCTACATTTTTAATTTCAGAGCGTTTTAAGGTTAAGCCCCCTTCAAATAATATAATGCTTATTGCAAGTGAAAGGAAATAGTATAAGCCCTCTCCGGGGAAAAGTCCTTTTTCCCCATTCCATACCGGTTCAATGAGTTTAGAACCATCCTCTGTATATAAAGTAGCTATAGGCCCTACAAGTAGACCAATTAGAATTAGAGGCAAAATGGCTGGCAGTTTTAAACGCCATGCAAACCACTGTGCAATGATCCCTAAAATAATTATTCCGGCAAGTTCTAACATCTTTTTCCTTTGGCTTTAAAAATAGTAATTAAAATGAATACCGATTAGCAATAGATCAAGAAATAGAATTTCAAATGTTTATAACACATAAGTGCGGATAATAATTCAAGGACGTGCTTATTTGGAATTTTAATTCATCGATCATAATAGGTATATAAGTGTTATATTGAGGCAAAATACTCCTAATGAAAACGCATCCCCATCCTTTTAAGAGAATTCTATTCGGTTTTGCGTTTTCGCCTACGCTGGAAATAAATATTCTGGAAACCACCCGAATCACACATTTTTTTAATGCCAAATTAATTCTACTCCATGTTGGTAAAAAAACGGAGAAAAAATTAGATATTATAAATGCACTCCTGAAGAAAATTGACTTCCCGGATGATGCCATAGAAGTTCATTGGGAAGAGGGAAAACCAGTCTCAGTAATTTTGGAGGCCTGTACAAAATTTAATATCGACTTATTGGTACTAGGTGCGTTGCAACATGAAAATATGTATCGATTCTATGTGGGAAGTATAGCCAGAAATCTGACCCGAAAAGTAAACTGTTCGGTTTTGTTGCTTATAAAACCTTCGGCAGAACGCATGCCCTGTAAACATATTGTGGTAAATGGCCTGGATGCGCCGGAAACCCCGGTAGCCATATTGGATGCGTTCTATGCGGCAAATGCATTTGGCGCACAACAGATTACGATTGTAGAAGAGATCAGTCAACAAGAAATTCATGTCACAGTTGAGGATGATCGATCCTTAATGAAAGCGAATATCGTGAAGGAAAGACTGAAGCACAGGGAAGAATCCAGGGTGCGTAAAATCCTGAAAAGTCTGCCAGAGGCTTTTTTAAAAAACATCAAAATTAAAACACAAAGTATTTTTGGAAAAAGAGGGTATTCCATAGGCCATTACGCCGAAATAGTGCGCGCAGATTTACTGGTAATGAACGCCCCTAAGAAGACAGGTCTGTTAGATCGAATTTTCAGACATGACCTGGAATATATTTTATCAGATTTACCCACCGATTTATTGATTATCCGTAAATAACCTTGAGCGCCAAAACCAACAAAACCGGTATTATTTTTCAAACCCTGTCTAAAAATATTTTTTCAGGCTTTGTAGTGTCTCTTATTGCACTACCTCTGGGCCTGGGATTGGCTTTAGCAAGTGAGGCTCCTCCTATTTCAGGCATAATCGCTGCAGTTGTTGGGGGGGTTATCGTTTCTTTGCTGGGGGGCTCAAAAGTTACCATTGCCGGGCCTGGTAATGGGCTGGTTATTGTATTGTTAGCTGCAATTGGCACCCTCGGCGGGGGTGATTTGTACCAGGGCTACTTATTCACTTTAGCCGCCATAGTAATGTCTGGAGTATTGATGCTGCTTCTGGGGTTTTTAAAAATGGGGCGTTTGGCCAATTTCTTCCCGGCTTCAGCTATTCAGGGGATGCTTGCCGCAATTGGAATAGGTATTCTGGCAAAACAATTTCATATTATGGTGGGCCATAACAATGAAACAGGAACCATCATTGAGTTATTGCTTGCAATCCCAAATGACTTTGTGGATTTGATAAATACTGCAGACATTAATATGCTTTTTGCCTCAGGAATAGGATTAGTAGGTCTGTTAATCATGGTTTTCTATTCTAAAATCAGGAATAAATACTTTCAGTTAATCCCTGCGCCTATGTGGATATTAATTCTCTCCGTTGGTCTGAGTTACTTTTATGCGCTTCTTGGCAAACCGTATCCAATTTCGGTAGATTACCTGGTATCCATTCCTGATGATGTCCTGACTAATCTGGCCTTTCCGGATTTTGGAAGGATAATGGACAGAGAATTTATCCTTGCCGTCTTTGCTATTACCCTTATTGCAAGCATAGAATCCCTGTTAAGTATAAAGGCCGTGGATAAGCTAGATCCGTTAATGCGAAGATCTAATGTAAATAAAGACCTGAAAGCGCTTGGACTGGCCACCGTTATTAGCGGATTATTAGGAGGCCTGAATGTGGTAACCGTAATTGCCCGTAGTTCGGTGAATGTAAATAATGGGGCGACCAACAAGTCTGCAAATTTCTTCCACGCCATGTTTTTGTTAGGCTTTGTCCTTATTTTTCAAGAGCAGCTCAGGCGGATTCCCCTGGCGGCTCTGGCGGCCATTTTGGTGTATACCGGGTATAAATTGGCCAATCCTGAATCCTTTAGAAAAATTATACGGATAGGGAAAGAACAAGTGCTAATCTTTTTAACCACTTTAATCACCACATTATTTACAAACCTGATTACCGGAATAGCAGCAGGGATCCTGGTTACCTTTATCATTCATATGATTATAAATAAAAGTATTTCCCTGTTCTTCAGTAATTTGTTTAAACCTAATATTCTCCTTTTTAAAGAAGAGGATGAAGGGAACTTTTATTTGAGCATAAAATATTTTTGCAGCTTCCTTAATTTTCACAAACTAAAGAATAAACTAGACGTAGTACCGGAAAGTATGGATCTGGTTGTCGATTTTTCAATGTGCAGTTTCGTGGATCACACGGTGCTGGAAGGTCTGGAGAACTACGGTGCTGCTTTTAATAAAAAAGGGGGAAGCATAGAACTCATTGGATTGGATAAACATGAGGCAGATTCCTTTCACCCCTTCGCTATTCGGAAGATTTTACCCGTTGCAGCGCTAAAACCAATTGAACGGTATTTTACAAAAAGACAAAAAGACCTCGAAGAAGCGGCCAGGGATTATGACTGGAGGTATATGGCTAAAAAGAACACCGATACTTCATTTTTAGAGAATTTTGTATTCTTTCATACCCGCGAAATTGCTTATTTCTATAACCTTTTAAAGGATGCTAAAAATGGCTGTAGCGTCTTTGACCTGGAGTGGACTGAAGGTGCTTTTATCGCAAAAGAAGTCGTTAAAACTACCATGATGCATATCAAATTAGATGTTGAAATCCCGGTATTTACTCTGGATAAGGAAGGTTTGTTGCAATTAATTTAT
>NZ_JBATGR010000109.1:0-9593 GCF_049665975.1 Eudoraea sp. | reverse complement strand
ATCCCAATATTCAGACTTTAATAGCAGTGGGACAATTTATGAGACTTTGGTTAACAGCGGTAACTTAAAACTCTTAAAAAATGATGAGATTACCAGTTTAATACAAAAATTGGAAACCACCTATATCCGTACCAACAAACTGGAAAATATTCACTGGGAAATTATTATAAATGAATTATCCCCTACTCTGCGAGGGGTAGTAAATTTTGATGCTTTTAAAGCCGTAAAACCTGAAAGACTTTATGAAGTGGAAATGCAAAATATTTTTGTGGAAAGTATTTATCTGACTTCAGCCAAAGACACTGTTTATAGTAAGGCCTTACGCGAAATAGATACAATTATTAAATTAATAAATACAGAGCTGGGAACTGTGAGTGATTAAAAATATTGGTCGGCAGTTTAATCAGGTGTTTATTAAATTTCCTAAAATTATCCAATTGAATTTTTAATAATTTCTTCTTTTTAAAATCCTGTTGTACATTTAGATTTATTAACACTAACCATATCCAGCTATGAATAAAATCTACATTGCAGTTCTTACTTTGTTTATATGCCTAAATTTAGGGTATGCCCAAAGCCAGGAAGAACAACTGATATTGTTAAAAAAAGAGGTTCAGGAGAAAGTACAGGGAAGAGCTAAAATGGCCCAGGTAATGGTAGATAAGGTCTTTAGTTTTTCTGAGTTGGGCTTTCAGGAAGAACAAACTTCAAAATATATTACAGATATTTTAAAGAAAAATGGATTTGAAATAGAATATGGGATATCTGGTGTACCAACAGCATGGTGGGCAAAATGGGGATCCGGAAAACCTGTTATTGCCATTGGAAGTGATCTTGATTGTATTCCAAAAGCATCTCAAAAGCCTGGCGTAGCCTATCATGATCCTATTGTGGAAGGTGCCCCGGGGCATGGAGAAGGCCATAATTCCGGGACACCTCTTAATGTGGTGGCAGTGCTTTCGGTAAAAGAAATAATGGAACGCGAAAAAATTCCAGGAACACTCATCATATGGCCCGGAGTGGCTGAAGAACAATTGGGAACAAAAGCCTATTACACCAGGGATGGCTATTTTGACAATGTTGACCTGTGTATATTTACACATGTTTCTAATAACATGAATGTCTCCTACGGCCCTGCACGAGGTACAGGTATGATTTCAGTGGAGTATACTTTTGAAGGAGAATCAGCACATTCTGCAGGAGCTCCCTGGAGGGCCAGAAGTGCCGCCGACGCTGTTGAATTAATGAATATAGGCTGGCAATATAACCGGGAACATCTGCATCCTCTGGGCAGATCGCACTCTGTAATAAATAATGGTGGTGATCAGCCCAATGTGGTGCCCTCAAAAGCCTCTATCTGGTATTATTTCCGGGAAATTACCTACCCGAAAATCATGGAGGTTTATGAAAGAGCAAATGATATTGCCAAAGGTGCAGCCATGATGACAAGGACTACAATGAGCAGTAAAATTTTAGGCACGGCATGGCCAAGGCATTTTAATAAACCAATTGCAGAAGATATGTATTCCAATATTTTGGAAGTAGGTTTACCAGAATGGAGTGAGGCCGATCAAATACTTGCAAAAGCGGTGCAGCGCGAAGTTAACTCCCCGAAAGACACAACCGGATTAGCCATAAAATTAGATACTATAGGCCTTCCTGTAGTAGAACCAGTAAGTGGTGGATCTGATGATATTGGTGATATTTCCTGGAAAATACCCACTGTTACACTTAGGTATCCTTCTAACATACCCGGCTTACAAGGTCATCATTGGTCTAATTCTATTGCTATGGCAACCCCTATTGCACACAAAGGAGTAGTTGCCGGAGCCAAAGTTGAGGCTATGACGCTGCTAGATTTACTTCTAAAACCAGAATTGGTAGAGCAGGCATGGGCATATTTTAAGGAAGAACAAGCAAGCAAACAAAAGTATGTTCCTATGGTCTCCGAAACAGATGAGCCCGCTATATATCTTAATAAGGAAATTATGGAAGAATATGCACCCTTGCTGGTTCCATTTTATTATGATGAATCCAAATATGATTCTTACCTCGAACAATTAGGAATTACATATCCAACCTTAAGAAAAGATCAATTGGAACAACAAAAGGAAATGAAGTGAAAATGAGTGAAGAATTAATTAAAAACAAAGAAAATGCCATTGCATTTTACGAAATGGCATATAACGGAAACCCGAAAAGAGCGGTGGAATTATATGTTGGTTCAGATTATATTCAACATAACCCGTTGGTAGGAGATGGACCTCAACCCTTTATTGATTATTTCAACAGAATGGCAAGTGAATACCCTAATAAATCGATAGAATTTGTCAGATCTGTTGCCGAAGATAATTTGGTTGCCCTGCATACACATCAAATTTGGCCCGGGAACGAGGAATATGTGACCATGGATTTCTTTAGATTTGATAGGACTGGTAAAATTGTGGAACATTGGGATGCCATGCAACAAATTCCAAAGACATCTGAAAACGGTAATACGATGTACTGAATATGAGAATAAATAACCCAAAATATTTTCTTACCTTTAGTTACAGTAGCTGACTAATTTTAACGCATCTTATTGATTAAAGTATTAGCAAATTTCCGGCCAATCCTATAATTTATATGGATATACCAAGTCGGATGTGATTAAACTACAAACAAGAGTTTTTGGCAAAACCGGTGAATAAACTACGAAAAATCATATCTAATAATTTATCAGGGAAAAAAGTCGCCTTTCTGTTCTTTCTTACAAATCTGGTTTATGCATTTATGCTATTTGTAACCATTCCTAAGACTACGGCCTATGCCGGAGGCATGAAATTATTGGATATGATGCCACAAGGATATGATTTTGAATATGTAAGCCAGTTGTTCGGCCGGCTTGGGGAAGAAGGCCGCAAAGTTTATTTATATAATCAAATTCCCATTGACATGATATATCCATTCCTTTTTGGAATAACATATTGCCTGTTAATTGCATATTTTCTTAAAAAATTGGATAAATTAAGTACTCCTTTTTTCTATTTATGCCTGGTCCCACTTGTTGCCGGAATCGCAGATTATCTGGAGAATTTTGGTATAATAAATATGCTAAATAGTTATCCGGACTTGTCAATGACGCAAGTAAATATTACAAACACTTTTACAGCTATAAAGAGTCTTTCAACAACGTTATTCTTTCTAATATTGATTGGGATAATCATAGCGGTTGGAGTTAAGAGGTTAAAATGGAAATAATCCATGCTGCAAACTATTCTATCATAGCACTTATACAAACACTTAACTACTTTAATTATAGTTCATTAATGGTTGTCTTTTGAGGGTATTTTTCCCTAAATTTATAGATGGTTTTGATGCAAATAAAATGATAGTTTAGAACAGTTATTAAGTTGCATAATTTTAGTTAAAATGATGATATGAATACAAAACTTCTTATCCAGGAATAAATGACCTACATAGACTATTATAAAATATTAGGGATTAATAAGAAAGCCTCTGCAAATGATATTAAAAAAGCCTATCGGAAAATGGCTCGAAAATACCATCCCGATCTAAATCCGGGTGACAAAGAAGCGGAGAAGAAATTCAAGGAAATAAACGAAGCCAACGAAGTTCTGAGCAATCCGGAGAATCGCAAAAAATACGATAAACACGGGAAAGACTGGAAACATGCCGACGAAATTGAAAAAGCACAACAACAGCAGCAATATCATAGAAGTACACAACAAAGAGGTTCTGGCCAATATTCACAAGAAGACTTTTCAGACTTCTTCGGTTCCATGTTTGGTGGAGGATCTGCAGGAGGTCGAGGTAGAAATGTCCAATTTAGAGGACAAGACTACAATGCGGAATTACAGTTGGAACTGGAAGATGTCTATCGGACACATAAACGAACCCTTACTATAAATGGCAAAAATATTAGGTTAACAATTCCGGCGGGGGTCAGGAACGGGCAGGTAATAAAGATTAAAGGGCATGGTGGGGAAGGAGTTAATGGTGGACCAAAAGGGGATTTACACATTAAATTTTCGATCCTCAATCACTCGAAATTTAAACGCGATAAGGACAATCTTTATGCAACGATTGATCTGGACCTGTACAAAGCCCTGCTAGGCGGGGAGGTTGTTGTAGATACCTTTGATGGAAAAGTAAAGTTAAAAGTAAAACCCGAAACTATAAACCTGACAAAGGCAAAATTAAAGGGTAAAGGCTTTCCTATATATAAAAAAGAAGGTCAGTTTGGAGATCTCTACATTACATATCAGATAAAAATACCAACAAATCTTTCAGATAAGGAAAAGGAATTAATTAAGGAATTGGCAAAACTAAGATAGATATGAAGCTAAAAGATTTTATACCCATTGTCCAGTTATGTGAACATTATAGTGTGGAGGTTTCATTTTTTAATGAACTCCATGAAGAGGGCTTAATTAGTATCACAACCCTTGAAAAAACTTCCTATCTTCATCAGGATAAAATTAGTGATGTGGAAAAAATGATTAGAATCCACCAGGAATTAAATATAAATACTGAAGGAATAGATGCGGTTTTTAATTTGCTAAATAAAATAGATAGTTTACAAAATGAATTGAATAAGCTTCATAATAGATTGCGATTGTATGAAAATGATTTTTGAGAATACAATAATGCTACTAATTTATTAAGATATTAATGGCCATAATGAGTAAATTTTAAAACTATGAAATCTTTGGAGTTCATGAAACAATGGTTGGAAGCTCATCCTTCAACGGCAATATTTATAAAATACCTTGTCTTTGTGTTATTGATAATTGGGTTTATTCAATTCCTGAGAAGATTCATTCGTAAAAATTTACCAAACTCTAAGGTTAAATATAAGTCTCAAAAGGGAATAGAAGTAGTTGGTTATTTGATACTGATTATTCTTACACTCTCGTATTTTACGGGGAATATTAAGGACTTCACATTAGCTATAGGACTTTTATCTGCGGGGATTGCAATTACCCTACAGGAGCTAATCTTAAGTATTGCGGGGTCTATGTACATATTCTTTGTAAAAGTATACAAACCTGGTGATAGAATAGAGATTAATGGAATTAAAGGTGATGTTATTGATATAGACAGTATTTATACCACTATGATGGAAATTGGCGAATGGGTTAGCAGTGATAATTACAGTGGAAGAATAATTAAATTGAGTAATGCATTCGTTTTCAAAGGTCCTGTCTATAATTATTCCATGGATTTTCCTTTTATTTGGGACGAGTTTAATTTACCTATTCGGTATGGGTCAGATATTGAATTGGCAAAAGATATTGTTATCAAAGTAGCAACTGAAAATTTGTCTGAATATGTTGCAAAATCTATAGCTAAATGGAAGGATGTTGTTGAGCGATATTATATCGAAGATGCAAAAGTAGAACCTACTTTGGCCATAACCATGACCGATAATTGGATTGAATTTAATCTAAGATATATTGTCGATTATAAAAAAAGGAGGGTTACAAAACATATATTGAATGAATTGATTGGTAAAGAATTCGAAAAAACCAATGGGAAAGTAATTTTGGCTTCTACAACCGTTGAAATAGTGCGAATTCCAATGGTAAATATTAACGAAAATGGTATAAATCAAACAGAGAATGACAATTTCTAAACAGCATTTCATCCCCTTCTTTTTACTTTCACTGCTAATTTCATGTAACTCACCTCAAACAGCGGATCAAAAAATTGATTCAGCTGCCAAATCCATCTCCGTATCCTATAGGCCTCCTATATTTTCTGATGACAATCGTGTGGAAAAGATAAAGAGCATTTCTGCCGAAATACAGGAACTGATAGAGGAACATGCAAAAGAGCGCAAAATACCCGGGGTGGCTTATGGCATTGTTGTGGATAATAATCTGGTAGTTGCTTCGGCCACCGGGATGCTCAATATTGCTGAGGACCTTCCCGCAACTACTGGTTCCGCATTTCGAATAGCATCCATGAGCAAAAGTTTTACAGCCATGGCCATACTAAAACTGCGGGATGAAGGTAAATTATCACTCAGTGATCCGGTCGCTGATTATATCCCGGAAATGTCAGGTTTGGAATACCTTACATCTGATTCTCCCACTATAGATATAGAAAACCTGATGACCATGACCGCAGGTTTTCCTGAGGATAACCCATGGGGGGACCGCCAGTTGGATGAGCCGGATCAAATGCTAATGAACCTGTTAGCAGAAGGTATTGCTTTTTCGAACCCTCCCTCCTATACATTTGAGTATAGCAATACCGGATATGCTTTGTTGGGCAATATTATTAGCCGTGTTTCCGGAATGCCCTATCAGCAATATATCACAGAGAATATTTTACTACCTCTTGGCATGAAGCAAACCTATTGGGAATATGATAAAATTCCACAGGAACAATTAGCTATTGGATACCGATGGGAAGATGATCAATGGAAACTGGAACCCATGCTTCATGATGGATCTTACGGTGCAATGGGAGGATTAATAACTTCTATAGAAGACTTTAGCAAATATGTTAGCTTTCACCTTTCTGCCTGGCCGCCCAGAAGCGATACAGATAAGGGACCTGTTAAACGAAGTACACTAAGAGAAATGCATACGCCTCAATTCCCAAATTTAAATACAGAAGCCACAGACTTCAACAATACTCCATGTGCAACAGTATCCGGATATGGTTACGGCCTGGGGATCCATACCAATTGTAATGGCCTAAAATTGGTCAGACATGGAGGTGCCCTGCCAGGTTTTGGAAGTAATTATGTATTTTATCCTGCTTACGGCATTGGGATAATGGCTTTTGGCAATCTTACTTATACGGCTCCATGGCCACTGAGGAAGATAGAGAAATTACTATTCGAAACCTTGGAATTACAGCCACGTAAACTTCCCATATCAGATATTTTAAGAGAGCGACAGCAGCAAGTTGAACAATTAATTCAAACCTGGAGTCCTGAATTGGAAAAGAAGCTGCTAGCCGAAAATTTTTATATGGATAAATCACGTAAACACTGGATGGCGGAGGCAAAAGAAATTTTTGACAAAGCAGGTGCAGTTCTCAGCACAGAAGAAATTGAGCCATATAATCAGCTACGGGGAGGTTTTAAAATAAATGCCGAGAACGGAGTCATTGATGTCTATTTTACTTTAACCCCGGAAAAAATGGCAAATTTGCAACAACTTTATCTGTCATTCCAACCAGACAAATCCTAAAAAAAGTAAAGAGTGCGCATGCACTCTTTACTTTTGTTTAAGCCTAAGTGAAATCATTTTGCTCTTTTGATAGAACTAAGCTAGCTCTTTAAAGCCTATTCAACCATCTCTTCTATCCCGGTTTCTATATTGTGCTTTATTAAAAACTCCTCAACCACTTCTTCCAGGCTTGGTTTCCCAATAGATTGCAGGTCATAAAAAACTCTCGTGCTCGGTTTTCTAATATTTATAATCCTGCTTAAATCTATGGGAGTACCAATAACTACTGCATCGCAATCACAGCTATTTATTGTCACTTCCAAATCCCTGAGCTGGTCATCACCATATCCCATAGCCGGTAATAATTTTCCAATTTTCGGATAAGTCTCAAAGGTATCCTTCAATTGTCCTACAAGGTATGGTCTGGGATCTACGATCTCAGAAGCTCCAAATTTTTCCGCAGCCAAAGTACCTGCTCCAAGTTTCATGCCTCCATGAGTTAATGTTGGCCCATCTTCTACCACTAGCACCCTTTTATTTCGTATTACGGACGGATCTTCAACACTTATTGGTGAGGCAGCATCAATTACAATTGCGTTTGGAACAACTTGAGTAATTAATCTTCGTAGTTTATCGATATCTTTCGGACGTGCGCTGTCTATCTTATTTATGATAACAACATCAGACATCTTTAAAGTAACTTCTCCGGGATAATATTTCATTCCATGTCCTACTCTGTGAGGATCTGTAACGGTAATATGCAAATCAGATTCATAGAATGGAAAATCATTGTTTCCTCCATCCCATACAACGATATCACAACCATCCGGATCATTCTCAGCCGCCCTTATAATATCTTCATAATCCACTCCGGCATAAATGACATTACCTCTGACAATATGAGGTTCGTATTCTTCCATTTCTTCAATGGTACAATCGTATTTCTCCAGGTCTTCCAGGCGGGCATAGCGCTGTACCCTCTGTGCCTCAAGATCTCCGTAGGGCATAGGGTGCCTAATGGCTACAACTTTAAGTCCATTTTCAATAAGGATCTCAATCAATCGCCTGGCAGTCTGACTCTTTCCACAACCGGTACGGGTTGCGCCAATACTTATAATTGGTTTTGTGCTTTTAATTGAGGTTTCCTTTCTGCCAAGTAATACAAAATTTGCGCCGGCTGTATTTACCAAAGCGCTTTTGTGCATTAGTTGTTCATAGGAGACATCCGAGTATGAAAAAACAACATCGTCAATTTTGAGATCAATAATTAAGTGTGTAAGGTCTTTTTCATCATAAATAGGAATACCGGAAGGGTATAATTCTCCAGCCAGCGAAGGTGGGTATTTACGATTCAAAATATTAGGAATCTGTGCTGCTGTAAAAGCTACTACCTCATAGCTCTCGTTATCCCGGTAAACGGTATTGAAGTTGTGAAAATCACGGCCGGCAGCTCCCATGATAAGGATTCTTTTTTTTGCCATGTTAGTTTATTTTTAAATACATTTATTCTTTCGAAGATATTCCAAGATTGTTGTATTCGAAATGATAAAAGTCATATTCAAGTCCACAAACATGAAAGCATCTAAAAAGACAAATAATAGATACCCTATAATAATTATGATTTTTGCATCCATTTTTATTACCGAAAGCTGTAACTCTGAAAAAAATGATATCTATTGGGTAAATAGTATTAAATCTGATTGTCCCGATAGTCAGGGTCAAATGAATTGTTTATTGGTCCATAAAGGCACTACTACGGAAGCACCACAATGGGAACTATTCTATTCCACGATTGAGGGATTTACTTTTGAACCTGGTTACTTTCAGAAGATAGAAATTAAACAGGAACATTTGGATAAAGACAATCTGGCGGCAGATACAACGGGTCATAAATATTCTTTGGTTCGTGTCCTGGAAAAACAAAAGGACAGTCGGTTTGCCTTAAATTCCAAGTGGGTGTTAAAAAGTATCAATGGCAATGTTATTGGCTCTGTTGGCCCTGATAATCAGATACCTACAATGGAATTCAAACTTTCCGAATGGAGGGTTTTCGGAACTAACGGTTGTAACAACTATTCGGCAGGAATTGAAAACATCACATTTGATTCGATAAGGTTTGGCCTTATGATGAGTACAAAAAAAATGTGTTTGGAAATGACAATCCCAGACAGTTTTGACCGGGTACTATTCAATTCAGTTAACTACCAGGTGAAAGACCATTTACTTATCTTCACTGATGTTAATGGGAAAGAAACTTTGTCTTTTAAAAAAGTAGATTAGTCAGGTACTTGACGAGAACTCCTGCTGTACCAAGATATTCAATTCTTACTTTTCGGGGAAACCTGGTGTTTCGTTTCAAACGGATGTAAGAACGCTAAAAAAGCAAGAGAGAAACAATTATAA
>NZ_JBATGR010000108.1:0-4042 GCF_049665975.1 Eudoraea sp. | reverse complement strand
ATGATAGCCGATGCCTATCAGGGAACCCGAATGAGTAAAATGCTGAACCGTTTTCATATGTGGTTTCCTGGCGGAATTGCAATTGGTAGCCTGTTATCAGGTTTTATGACGGATTTTGGTATAATGGGCCAAAGTCAAGTCTGGTTGCTCTTAATTCCTACCCTAATTTATGCATATATGTTTTTTGGCCAATCTTGGCCAAAAGCCAAAATACAAGAAGCAGCTACCCTCGTAGGAAATTTAAAAGCAATGGTGACCCCATTATTTATTTTCATTGCCGCATGTATGGCTTTAACTGCTATTACAGAATTCGGACCTAATCAATGGGTTGGACTTATTCTCAAAAATAGTGGAGCACAACCTACCTTGATATTGGCTTTAACTGCCGGATTAATGGCGGTAGCCAGGTATTTTGGAGGTGATATGGTGAAAAGATTCGACCAAACCGGTGTTCTCTTGGGATCTGCTGTCTTAGCCACAATCGGAATTTACTTGTTTAGCACGCAAACAGGTGCAATGGCCTATGTGGCAGCCATAGTATTTGCACTTGGTATCGCTTATTTCTGGCCCAATATGATTGGATTGGTAGCTACTAAAGTGCCTAAAAGTGGCGCTTTGGGCATGTCGATTATAGGGGCTATAGGTATGTTTTCATCTTCAATTTTCCAACCCATAATTGGCGGATGGATTGATGCTGATAGAGCAGCCGCATCAGCCCAAGGTTTAACTGGTGATGCATTAGAGTTAGCCTCTGGCCAAGCTACTTTGGGAACAATGGTGATATTTCCAAGTATTTTGATTGTGCTTTTTACCATACTCTATTTTTGGATGAAAAATCGTAACCCGGAGCCTGTGGTGGCCTAGCCTGTTAATTGTAGTTTTAATAAAACAATAACTGCTGTCAATGTATTTGACAGTGGTTTTCTTTCTGTTTTACACCTATAAAATTTTTGAAATGAAAATTGGAATGAATATGTTGCTCTGGACTAATCATGTTACAGAACATCACTATGATATTGTTGATAGTTTAAAGCTAACCGGGTATGACGGGATTGAATTATTTTTAGGTGAAGGTAATGAACAACATTATTCCAGGTTAGGCAATCATTTCGCGGAAATTGAAATGGGTGTAACCTGTGTAGCATCTCTTGCTGCAGAAGAAAATATTGCCAGTCCGGACCAGAAAACACGTAAAGCAGGCTTAGAAAAATTAAAATGGTCTATTGAGATGGGAGCAGCCCTCAATGCAGAAGTTATTTGCGGTCCTTTCCATTCCAGTTTTGCCTATTTTACCCGACAACCCCCCAAGGAAGAAGAAAGGCAATGGAGTATTGAAATGCTGCAAAAAGCAGCAGAACTTGCCGGCGAGGCTAACATAATTCTTGCTCCCGAGGCATTAAACAGGTTTGAATGTTACCTCTACAATACTATGACCGATTTAAAGACATTGGCTGAAAAGGTAAATCATCCGAGTCTTGGTGCCATGTATGATACACACCACGGGAACATTGAAGAGAAAAGTCAGGCAGAAGCACTTAAAACCATAGCTCCCTATTTAAAGCATGTACATATTAGCGAGAATGACCGGGGCACCCCCGGAAGCGGGCAGGTGAACTGGAACGAAGTTTTCCGAACTTTAAAGGAAATTGATTATCAGGGCTGGCTTACTATTGAGGCTTTTAGTACAATTATTCCTGAATTTGCCAATGCCATAAATGTCTGGCGTGATTATTCCCCCATGGAAGAAGTTTATACCAAAGGATATACCTTTATTAAAAAAGGTATGGGAATCTGATTATTATACCACTAATAATATAAATATATTTCATGAAAAAAGCATTTATTCTCTTAATTGGTTGTCTGCTGATAACAACTTGCGGGCAAAAAACAGAAAAAAAAACTATAGAAGAGTCAGAACCAGGTCCAAAACAATGGCTCACTTTTAATTCGGGGAATGCTGAAGCTAAACATGTGGTGCTTATTTCCGGTGATGAGGAGTATCGGTCCGAAGAGGCCTTACCACAGTTGGCCAAAATTTTAAGAGGAAGACATGGATTCAATTGTACTGTACTTTTTGCCCAGGATCCTTCTAATCCAGGGATTATAAATGCAAATTATGTCGAAAACATCCCGGGTTTGAATATCCTTAATTCAGCTGATCTGATGATCATTTTTACCCGTTTTCGTGCGCTCCCTGATGAACAAATGGAAATCATTGATAATTATCTGAAGAGCGGGAAGCCCGTAATAGGAATCCGCACGGCTACCCATGCCTTTAATTTTAATGTGGATTCAAATTCTAGTTACAAGCATTACAGCAATGGTTATGAAGGGGATAAAAAAGAATGGGTAGATGGTTTTGGACGCCTGGTATTAGGTGAAAAATGGATTTCACATCATGGGCATCACAAGCATCAAAGCACTCGTGGAATTATAGCTGAAACCGGAAAAACACACCCTCTCACTAACGGTATTGAAGATGGTGATATCTGGGGACCCACAGATGTTTATGGGGTTCGGTTACCCCTGCCAGGAGATTCACAACCTATAATTTTAGGAGAAGTCACAGAGCGTAAAGGAGCCTTTGACGAGGAAGACCTTTTTTATGGGATGAGGCCTACAGATACTATCCCGGCGACAAAGAATGATAAAGGAGTCTTACTCAATGATGCTATGATGCCCATTGCCTGGACTAAAACGTATCAGATACCAGGGGGTATAGAAGGAAGGGCCTTCACCACCACTATAGGAGCCGCCAGCGATATGATGAACGAGAGTACACGCAGATTATTGGTAAACAGTGTCTTCTGGAGTTTGGATCTAAAAGTTCCGGCTAAGGCGGATGTAACTATTATAGGCGATTTTAAACCCACGGCTTATGAATTCCGGGATGATGAGTACTGGCTTAAAAAACAATTAAAAGTTGAAGGTTTTAATTAAAATGTACTTACTTAGATTTGTTAACTAATGAAAAACAATAAAATGAATTACGCACTTAAATTTCTATGTTTGGCGGGAACTACGCTCATATTTTTTTTATCGGTTATGTCCTGCAAGGATTCCAATAAGGAAGAGGTAAAACAGGTCGAAAATGCCTTGACCAATCCTGGACTTGAATATAGTACCTATACTCCAAATGCAACGGACATGGTTATTTCCCGTTCAGAGTATTCAAACAAACTATACGGTTTTTGGTTGGGTCAGTGCATTGCCAATTGGACCGGGCTGGTAACCGAAATGGACAAAATTGGAAACATTGGCGAGATAAAAACAGGTCCCTTTTACACCAGGGAAGATTGGGGTAAACCAGACCAGCCGAGTATTTGGGGAGAGGGCCTGCCAAGTGAATTATCGGATAACATAGACTTTGTATTCAGGGGTGAAGATGAGATTTGGGGGGCAGATGATGATACCGATATAGAATATATGTACCAGCATTTATTGTATACCAATAAAACCAGTATGTTAAGCGGAAAACAAATTAAGGAAGGCTGGCTGAAACATATAAAACACGAAGAGGAGAACTTTTTGTGGGTTGCGAATCAAAAAGCACTTGATATGATGCTCCATGGGGCAGTTCCTCCAGAAACAAGTGACCCAAATATTACCAAAGACACTATTTACGACAATTATCACGAGATGATAGATGCGCAATTAACTACAGAGATATTTGGCCTTTTTGCACCTTCGAGACCAGATATTGCTTTAAAAATAGCCGAATTACCCATACGAACAACGGCTCGGGAAAATGCTCAATGGATCTCTGAATTCTATGTTATCATGTATTCCTTAGCTTCCGAAGTTGATAAAACCCTATCCGAAAAAGAGCAAACAGTTTGGATGGCCAATGAAGCCAGAGAACACCTTCCCAATGATTCATATGCCGCAAAAATGTACGACTTTGTAAAAGGTAAGTACGATGAAAATATTCCTTGGGAGCAAGCTCGGGATGACTTATACGAGCGCTATCAGGTAAATCAGGAAGATGGATATACCATAACCTCAAAGAATATTTTTTGCAATGGTTGTTTCGCAGCCGGAA
>NZ_JBATGR010000107.1:0-8000 GCF_049665975.1 Eudoraea sp. | reverse complement strand
AGATGTTTGTTTCTCTAATCGATTATTTTGATCTATAAACCTTAATTCTATAACAGTACCTCTGTCTTCCTCATTCCCAATTTCAGAAGTGTCGATATTTGGATAAGGTTTAAACACGTCCAGAATTGGATCAAAATCTTTTTGATGTACATTGGTGATTGGAATAACAGTTCCTTCCTCTCCCATTAGTTTGGACAAAGCAATTACCGGATGTGTTACACATCCATATTTTTGTATTACCTCGTCCTGATGCGTGTAGATGGTATCTCTTGGTATTGGCCCTAAAACCGCTATTTTAATCATAAGCCTTATTCTTTGTAAAATATTATTCTGTTAATATACTAAATAATATGCGGGCTGAAAAGGGCTTTTACTAACGACCTTAAGAGAAAATTACTGTTTTATTATTGTAAACCATGGTTTTCCTGTTTACATGAAGTTGAACAGCTCTGGAAAGTACAATTTTTTCCAGATCACGTCCTTTGGCAATAAAATCTTTCACTCTGTGTGAGTGAGATACCATAGTGACATCTTGTTCAATTATAGGTCCTGCATCCAGAGCTTCCGTAACATAGTGGCTGGTAGCTCCAATAATTTTCACACCCCGTGCAAATGCAGCATGATAGGGTTTGGCTCCCGCAAATGCAGGAAGAAAGGAATGATGTATGTTGATTATTTTATTTGGAAAATTGTCAATAATTTTACTACTCAATATTTGCATATATCTGGCCAACACTATGAAATCTGTCTTATGCGACTTTAAAAGTTTTAATTGTTCCTTCTCTGCCGCTGCTTTGGATTCTTTGGTTACAGGTATAAAGTAGAAAGGAATTTCAAATTGTTCAGCAATATGTTTAGCATCTTCGTGATTACTTAAGATGAAAGGAATCTCCACTTCTAGTTCGCCCGATTTGTATCTGCTGAGAAGATCATATAGGCAATGGTTGTATTTCGATACAAAAATAGCCATTCTTGGTTTTAAGTTTCCAGGATGTATGCTCCATTTCATCTTATATGGGAGTGCCAATTTCGTCTCAAACTCCTCTTTGAATTTAGAAAATTCAATCGTTCCGTTGGAAAATTCACTTTCCAAACGCATAAAAAAAACACTGAGCTCCTCATCAACATGCTGGTCCAGGTACACGATATTTCCCCCTTTATTGTGTATAAACCCCGTAATGGCGCTTATTATTCCCGATTGATCCGGACAGTGAATAAGAATTATGTTTCTCAAAATGATATATTTAAGCCTATAAAATTATGATATTAGGAACAGAGGATTGCTGAAACTAATGATTTTTATAAAATTCTGAATACAAGGTGATTATTTTTGCATTTTCCGTAAATTGCCAACCTAAAGAAGCGCAAAAATTGTCAATGGAACAAAATAAAGTCTATAAACCAAAGAATAAAATAAGAGTGGTTACCGCAGCTTCTTTGTTTGATGGTCATGATGCAGCCATTAACATTATGCGGCGAATTATTCAGTCTACAGGAGTAGAGGTCATTCACTTAGGACATGACAGAAGCGTTGATGAGGTTGTGAATTGCGCTATACAAGAAGATGTTAATGCCATAGCAATGACTTCGTATCAAGGCGGTCATAATGAGTACTTTAGATATATGCATGACCTTTTAAAAGAACGTGGAGCTGGCCATATTAAGATATTTGGTGGTGGGGGAGGAGTTATTTTACCATTGGAAATAGATGCATTAATGAAATATGGGGTTACCAGGATTTATTCTCCAGACGATGGTCGAACAATGGGATTACAAGGAATGATAAACGATCTTGTAAAACAAAGTGATACCCCGGTCCCCGACTTAACGCTTGATAGTGGAACAACACTGATCAAAGCATTAAAGAATAAACAACCAAAGACTATTGCGAGGCTGATAAGTCTGGCAGAAAACAGGCCTTCTGAATTTGAGGAACTCTATTCTGGAATTCGCCAGGCTAATAATAATGTTCCTGTATTGGGAATAACAGGTACTGGCGGTTCGGGAAAATCTAGTTTGGTTGACGAGCTCGTCAGGCGATTTTTAAGGGACTTTCCAAAGAAATCTATTGGTTTGATATCCGTAGATCCTTCTAAAAGAAAAACGGGAGGCGCTCTTCTTGGCGATCGGATCAGAATGAATGCAATTAATGATGATCGGGTGTATATGCGATCCCTGGCAACGCGACAATCCAATTTGGCATTATCTAAATATGTAAATGAGGCCGTTGAAGTACTAAAAACTGCTGGCTTTGATCTGATTATTCTAGAAACTTCTGGCATTGGCCAGTCAGACACCGAAATAATTGAACATAGTGATGTTTCCCTTTATGTTATGACCCCGGAATTTGGTGCCGCAACTCAGCTTGAAAAAATTGATATGCTCGATTTTGCTGATCTGGTTGCTATAAACAAATTTGATAAAAGAGGAGCCCCGGATGCTTTAAGAGATGTAAGGAAACAATATGTACGAAATCAAGGACTCTGGGAAACAGATGTAGAGACATTACCGATATTTGGAACTATAGCATCGCAATTTAATGACCCGGGCATGAATCGTTTATACAAAGCGGTTATGCAACAATTGACTGAAAAGACAAATGCGGATCTTGTTTCAACTTTAGTTGTCAGCCAGGAAATGGATCAAAAGGTATTTGTTGTGCCGCCATCCAGAACAAGATATCTTTCCGAGATTGCGGAAAGTATTAAATCTTATGATATTAAAGTGTTGCATCAGGTTGAAGTGGCCCAGCAATTATATGGAATTTATAAGACAATAGCAGGTCTTTCCAAGACTCCTCCAGAGTTAACCAGTGCAGGATTAAAAGTATCCGGTTTGGATATTTCAGGGGATAGTGAAAAAGATAATTTAATACAACTTTTAGTAGTTGAATTTGAACGGGTAAAACTCAATTTTGATCCTTATAACTGGGAGATTATACTCAACTGGGATAGTTTTGTGAAAAAGTATAAAGACCCTACTTATGTTTTTAAAGTCAGGGAAAAAGAGATAAGAATAGATACCCATGTTGAGTCACTATCGGGCCTTGCAATTCCCAAAGTGGTTTTGCCAAAGTATAAAGCGTGGGGCGACCTTCTTCAATGGCGACTGCAGGAGAATGTACCGGGGGAATTTCCATATACTTCCGGACTTTATCCTTTTAAAAGGACTGGTGAAGATCCCACTCGGATGTTTGCCGGTGAAGGAGGGCCTGAACGTACAAACAGAAGGTTTCATTATGTAAGTCTTGATATGCCAGCCAAGAGATTGTCTACTGCATTCGATTCTGTGACACTCTATGGAAATGACCCTGATCACAGACCCGATATTTATGGGAAGATAGGCAATGCCGGAGTATCTGTTTGCTGTCTGGACGATGCCAAAAAGTTATATTCCGGTTTTGATCTGAGTGATCCCATGACATCAGTTAGTATGACTATAAATGGGCCTGCACCAATGCTGTTGGGTTACTTTATTAATGCTGCAATTGATCAAAATTGCGAGAAGTATATACATCAAAATGGTCTTGAAAAAGAGGTGGAATCAAAAATCGAAGCTCTTTATGGCGGAGATTCAAAAAATAGACCAAAATATCAGGGTCCGTTACCGGAGGGTAATAACGGACTTGGTCTTTTTTTACTGGGTATAACCGGAGATAAAGTGCTTGCGCCTGATGTTTACCGAACTATTAAACAAGACACTTTAAAAACAATCCGGGGAACGGTTCAGGCAGATATCTTAAAAGAAGATCAGGCACAAAATACTTGTATCTTTTCAACAGAATTTGCCCTGAGACTTATGGGAGACGTTCAGGAATATTTTATTCTCAATGAGGTTAGGAATTTTTATTCTGTATCGATTTCTGGTTATCACATAGCAGAGGCCGGGGCAAATCCAATTACCCAGTTGGCATTTACATTATCAAATGGTTTTACCTATGTTGAATACTACCTTAGCCGGGGTATGGATATTAACAAATTTGGTCCCAACTTATCATTTTTCTTTTCCAATGGAATAGATGCTGAGTACGCTGTAATAGGAAGAGTTGCAAGGCGTATTTGGGCCAAGGCAATGAAAGATAAATATGGTGGAGATTCCAGGGCACAAATGTTAAAATATCATATACAAACATCGGGTCGAAGCTTGCATGCGCAGGAGATTGATTTTAATGATATTAGAACAACTTTACAGGCTCTGTATGCTATTTATGACAATTGTAATTCATTGCATACCAATGCATACGATGAGGCTATTACCACACCAACGGAAGAATCAGTTAGAAGAGCAATGGCCATTCAATTGATTATTAACAAGGAATTAGGTCTTACGAAAAATGAGAATCCGTTACAAGGGTCTTTTATTATTGAAGAACTTACAGATCTTGTAGAGGAGGCTGTTTTACTTGAATTTGACAGAATTACAGAGCGCGGGGGTGTTTTGGGCGCAATGGAAACTATGTACCAACGATCAAAAATTCAGGAAGAAAGTATGCATTATGAAACACTGAAACACACAGGTGAATATCCAATAATTGGCGTGAACACTTTTTTAAGTTCTTCAGGATCTCCAACCATACTCCCTGCTGAGGTTATCCGTGCTACAGACGAGGAAAAACAGCAACAAATTAATACTTTACAAAGCTTGCAAAAACGAAATAAGCTCATTGCTCAAAAACAGTTGAAAGAGCTACAGGAAAAAGCCATAAAGAATGAAAACATATTTGAAAAACTTATAGAGGTCACTAAAGTTTGTTCATTAGGACAAATTACTCATGCATTATTTGAAGTAGGAGGGCAGTATAGAAGAAATATGTAATGTTAAATCAGGAATAATCCTGAATTTAAATTTAGTAAAGCAATGTGTTATCGCTTATTAGACTGTTTTAGTAGCCCATATAATCATTGAACCCCCAGTTTGAACCGTCACCATTTTTACCTATAGACTTTCTCCATTTCTTAAAGGACCTTCTGAAAACACGTATTTCCTGTCGTAGTAAATCCACATATTCTTTTTCCTTTAAACCATCATTTTCCAGTCCATTACAATAAGAGATTATGTTCCTGATCATTATATTAATGAACGAAGCACTTTTCATTCTAATGGCATATGATTCAGAAGATTCTGCTCTGGCAATTTGCTGCGGTATCAAAATGGCATCAGTTAATAAAGAATCTGCAATATGATCTCTTAAACTATTAGATTGGTACAATTTCAGCAAATCCTGGTTCTGGGAAACGAACGAGGCAATTTCTCTGCTCATGGCGCAAAGTTCCATGGCTTTTCTGTAAACCGGTAAGGTTCTTAAGGTCTTGTAGGGCATTTTCTCTTTTAGCAAATAAACTATAATAAAGTTACGTTCAAATTTCGGATATCTTCTTTAAAATATAAAGCAATTTTGTATTTTAGCTATGAAAAAATTAATTTTAATCACTATTTACTTTGAATAACAAAATAGATGACTTAAACTGGCGCATCCTTAAGCTCCTCCAGGAGAATTCAAGGCTGTCCATGTCAAATATTGGAAGAGAAGTAGGTCTTACTCCCCCAGCGGTGGCGGAGCGTGTCAAAAAAATGGAAGACCTTGGAATTCTCGAAGGTTTTAATGCAAAAGTATCCTATACCCTGGCAGGTTATCAGCTAAAAGCAATTATTACATTGAGGGCTTTTATGGGTAAATTGAAACCTTTTCTTGAAATGGTTAAGACCCTGGAGGAAGTTATTAATTGTTACCGGATTACGGGTGATGAGAATATTATAATGGAAGTAGTTCTAAAGGATCAGGCTCATCTCGAAAGATTTATCGATGAGCTTATTAGATATGGCGAAACCAGGACACATATAATTCTGTCTGATGTAGTTTCTGATGCACCAATAAAGAGACTTAAGTAGAATTATTTCAGTCTGGGATATGGAAAAAGAATCGACTATATTATTGATTCAAAAAGATTTAATGAAAGTATTTTAATTCATAATTTATACTCTTTTTAAGTTATCATTTTAAATGTTATCGATTGAACAGAATTTTATTGCCGTGCATCCGTTTGTATGAAATAAATAGTTTTGAATATTTGTTGTTGAAGGATATAATTACGTAATTTAACTATTAGGTTGTAATGAGATTGCATTATCTATATAGTACTCCACTAATCAATCCTGAAGGGGTTTCTAATAGAACTTTAAAAATTTGTAAAATTCTTAACTATTTTGGCCGGGTTTTTGATTATTTCAGAAATATGAAGCGAGTTTTATTTCTTCTTTTATTTGTAGGCTTGGCTTATTCCGGAAGTTCACAAACAAGACAGGTGGTATTTAAAAAGGGAAGGATTATAGATTCTCTCCACATCAATGATTCAATTTCTGAAACATATAAATTATATCTTCCAAAAAAGTTTGATGGCACCGGTACATGGCCCATCATATTTGTTTTTGACATGGAAGGCAAAAATAGTCAGGCCTTAAACGCATTTAAGGCTGCCGCAGAAGAACAAGGATTTTTGCTTGCCTCATCTAATGATATCAGCGATACACTTTCAATTTCTAAAAATGTTTTAATTTCCAGTAGGATGTTTCAAAGGGTTGGTTCACTATTCCCTTTGAATAGAAAAAGAATTTATACTGCCGGGTTTTCATCAGGAGCTAAGTTTGCTACTATTATACCCTCATTTATAAAGGAGGTTGAAGGTGTAATTTCTTGTGGATCTTTTGTGCCAAGTGTTGAATTATTGGACGAGAAAAATCCATTTTACTTTATTGGAATTGTTGGGAATGAGGATTTTAACTATCCGCAAATGTTACAAGGCAGGGAGTTGTTGAATAAAATGAAATTTCCCAATGATCTTTTGGTGTTCGATGGCGGAGAACGATGGTCAGATTTTAGCTTAATAGGGAAGGCATTAAAGATACTTACACTTTCGGCTATGGCTAAAGGGAATGTCGCTAAAAACGACGAATTTGTGATGAATTCTTATCGCCAAAATTTGGAGGCACTTAAATTATTAGTTAATTCAGGTCAGTTATTAAAGGCATATAACTTACAAAGCCAAATTATTTCTATTTACAGATCTCATCTGGAAGTTGATTCATTGAGGGAGCAACTTAAAATCCTTAAAAAAGAAAACAGGTATAAAGCTCAAAGACGAAGTTTAAATAATGTTCTTCTTCGGGAAACCTTTATAAAAGAGGATTATGATTATAATTTATTTGAAGATTTGTCTGCCCTGAATTACAATAATCTGGGATGGTGGAATTATCAGATGCAAGAACTCAAAAAATATGATAAGAAGCCGGATCCTTTCGAACAACAAATGGGAAAACGATTATTGGGATATCTCAATGCGCTTATAGAAGATAATATTGATATTGAAAAGGAGTATCCGGTAGTCAATGACGAGGCATTAAGTTTTCTCTGGATGTTGAAGACTATTACAGAACCTAAGGTCTATTCATATTACTTAAAAATTATATCTGATAGCTCTAAGTACGAAGATTTTGGTACGGCCTTATTTTATTTGGAAGAATTGTTAAAAAATGGCTATGAGGATAAAAATCAACTCTATTCACTAGAGCATACTGCATTGTTGAGAATTATGCCTGAGTTCAATGCCATAGTGAATAAATACCTGAAGGGATCTCGTTATGACGCTATTATTGAGGAATAATAGCTTTTGGTATTAAATTTAAGTCCCAGTTAATTACCAATCCTTTGGCAAGAGATTTTGCTACTTCTTTTCCATAAAGGTACTCGCAAAGATATAAAGAGGCCTCGAAGCTTTTCGCCCCTCCTGCAGAGGTTATGTATTTACCATCATGTACAAACAGTACACTGTCCTTTACTTTTAGAAAAGGAAACATCTTTTTGTATTTTCCAATATCGCTTGGAAAAGTGGTAGATGTAACACTGTCTAATAAACCGGCTTTTGCCAGAACAAATGCACCATCACAATGTGAAGTCATAAATAGCGCATTCTTGTCCACCCTTTTTACAAAATTAAGCATAGAGG
>NZ_JBATGR010000106.1:0-3601 GCF_049665975.1 Eudoraea sp. | reverse complement strand
TACAATTAATTAAAATTTTAGAGAATTGGGTTCTTTTTTATCTCTTTTTAAAACCCTATCTTTGGAAATATGAAATTTTATATCGATTATTTTCTAGGTAATGTTTAAAACAATAGATCGCCTAATGCAGTTTATTAAATTTGCCGGACTCAGCGCAAGGCAATTTGATATTTCAATTGGCGCCAGTAATGGATATACCTTAAGAATGAAAAAAAACAATGCCTCAATTGGCAGCGATGTCATCGAAAACATTCTTAAAGTATACCCTCAACTTAATGTAGCCTGGCTGATAACCGGGGAAGGTGAAATGTTGAAAAAACAGGAAGAACCTGAAATCCTTGATTTTGATCAGTTACCCAAAACCAGAAAACAGGAGATTGAACAACTTATTGAGGGAAAAATTAAAGAAAAACAGGAAGAGGAATTAAAACGATTATTAAAAGAAGTTACCGAAGAAATTGAAAAAACTCAGAAGCGCATAAAAGAATAACTTTAATAATCGATGTTTAAATGTTTTACCAATTCTTCCCTTAAAGTTATAAGCTTTATTAATTGCTGTTGCGTATTAGATTCCTGGGCTATATCTTCTTTCAGTTTTTTAAATCGTTTTACGTTTTTGTAAAGCACGCTGTTTGTGTTAAAATCAGTATTTTTTAGAAGATCCTCTATCTCCTCCGCCAGATGATCATACATTATTAATATTTCCACCCGGTATTTAATGGCTTTAGATATCAAAAAAAGAAGAAGTACAACACAAAATATGGCTGGGAACGCCTTTATGTTACCAGCTGCATCCAAAAGCGAGACATCTTGGGTGGCCTCCCAAAACTGGTAAGAATACAAAATTATTGGCGAAAGGATAGCGTATTTCCACCATTGCTGACAGGTAATAAACCACAGCACTAATGGAATAAGGATAATCAACTTTTGCAGCAAAAACCAAACAAAAGTCCTCACATTTAGAAATCCATTATTACTGAGCTGGATTATTCCAAAATCCAATATTTGTTTATTTTTAGGAATCAAAAAATGTGTAAACCAAAGAAGCGTTGTAAAAACCAATAAACACACTACTATTAAATTTAGGCGATCTCGATGTACCTTAACTATATGGTTTGTTGAGCATGTGTGACTAGTAAGAAGATTTTCTAATATTAGTTTAGCATTATAGATCTTTTGAAGATAGCTGGTCCGGGTTATTTTATTTCTTTTCTCAATCAAAGATTTAAAATTTTCTCGATAAAAATTGTTTGATTTTCCTATGTTTCCGCCCATTAAAGATTTAATGGAAATTTCTAACTGTCTTTTTCGATAGCGCTTGAAATAAAAAGAATCCAAAAAAAAGATAATAATAATTGTTGATGAAATCAGTAAAACCTTAATTGTAATTGAGTAAATCTCCAAATAGTAAAGATGAAAAGAGTACCTCCCAATTGGTTCAAATAAATTGTCCAATGTGTCTTTTAAGTACAGTACAGATAAAGGAATTATAAGATATTTCCATCTCATTGAAAGGGTAGTAAACCATATCATTAGTAAAGTAAAAGGGATAATACTTCTCAAAAGATACCAAACAAAAGTGCTGTTGTCTAGCAAGGGATGAGAAAATTCGATCCCAAATATTAAAATTGACGTATTATCATTGCTAAATAGTAGATGAGTATATCCCAAAAATGGCAAAATGGCAATTACAAGGGCTATAAGCATATCTGACTTGTATTTCTTTTGCCAATTATATTTTAGTGCCATAAAAACTAATTTATATTAATATTAGAATTTATTTTTACTTTAATAAACAAATAAAAAGACTGACTATATTCATTTATTAAATACCAAACTATTAAATATACTGATTTTATCCTATATATGCAGAAAATAATCTATACAATTCAGGAATTAGATGAGATCTCTAAAGAAATTCTGGATAATGCCACCTCCAAAACCCTTTGTTTTTATGGAGAGATGGGTTCCGGGAAAACCACACTAATTAAAGCTATGGTGCGTAGTTTAGGGGGAGGTGATCAGGCCAAAAGCCCTACTTTTGGGATTGTAAACGAATACCAACTTAGAGATGGGGATTTGTTAGGGTATCATTTTGACTTTTACCGTTTGGAAAGCGAGGAAGAAGCCATGGACCTGGGGCTTGAAGATTATTTTAATCAGGATGCCTGGATCTTTATGGAATGGCCAGAAAAAATTGCAAAACTCCTTCCTCCAAACTGCGTGAATATTTCGATAGAGGTAATTGATCCTGTAACCCGTAAAATTGAAATCGTATCCACTAAATAATAATCTGGCAACTATTATTTAAGCAGGTTTTGTTTGTTTTGGACAAAGTTTTTGAGAAAAGCGAATAGTTACGAATCCGATAAAGTGCGCAAAAATACCGATGAATAACAAGCACTTAAAACTATTTGCAATTCCATCTGATTTCATTTGATAAAAAATTGTTTAAAAATATTAAGCATATTTCCAAACTTGCTCACAGAATTTTTAGATTTAAAATCACGAATTATGCAAGCCGTTTTAAGTCAAGATCAAAAGCATAAAATTACAAAAAGGAGATAGAAGCTCAATTTGACCAAAAAATAGGGATTTGAACATCGTAAAGGGTCCATTTTTATTGTTTTAAATTCGATGAACGGTAAAATAATCGGTAAAATGTTCTGTTTTTACGTTAAAACGTGCTTTTTTTCCGATAAATAGCATTTAGTTAGTGTATTTTTTCCTACATTTGTTAGTGAGAACGAATCAAATCTTTAATAAAAAACAATTTACGATGAGCACGAAGAAACTTTTTTTTGGAATCTGCACCTGCCTAATTCTGATGGCTGCAGCCTTGACCCCCGACAATGTTATAGAAGATCAATTCGATAAAGATTCGATGGAGAAGTCAAAAATTATAATTAAGTAGTCAGAGACTGCAAATAGTGTAATCTATAATATTTTAAAAAGGGCAATCATAAATTGCCCTTTTTTTCGTTAGAGCAATATATTCCCCTTAATTATTGCCTTAATGAAACGCATTCCAGACAAGAGTAAAAAAGCCAAAAAAAGATTATATATAGAATCCCTTGCTATTTTTTTAATTATAGTAGCTCCCTTCATTTTTAAATTATATTATTATTTACCTAGAGACCCGGAGGCCACAATAAATTTCCTGGGAATGACGATTGATAAGAATGGATTTGCTGATATCTATACATATGCATGGTTCTTATTAGGTAAATTAGTTCCTTTTTATTTATTATTGATATGGTTCTTTACCAACAAGCACTGGTGGTATCATATTCTTTTGGTGCCTATATGTATGTATGCCTTCCAAATTTTAGAAGTCTTTTACTACCATGATGATGAAATCGTAGATATAGAAAACACATTGTGGATATTACCTGTATGCATGGTCGTAATCCCCTTTGTTTACTTTATTAGAGTAAAACTTTACGACAAATATGTTCATGGCATTGACCTGGATGCTATGGATGCAGAACTACAGTACTATAAAGACAAAGAACGCCAGGAAAATGAAAAAGTGGGTGTTAGGACTAAAGTAGAAGATCAAATGGAAGAAGATCTATCTAAAAAAACACCAGATAATGCC
>NZ_JBATGR010000105.1:0-2692 GCF_049665975.1 Eudoraea sp. | reverse complement strand
ATTCAACGATTACCTTTCGCTTTTTAGCTCCTTTGGTACTTGTCTTTGCCATATTATGCTAATTATTTAGTTGCCTTTTTCTTATTCGCAACCGTTTTTCTTTTTCCTTTCCTGGTCCTTGAATTATTCTTGGTCCTTTGTCCTCTAAGTGGAAGTCCAGATCTGTGGCGGATTCCTCTGTAGCAGCCAATATCCATCAGACGCTTAATGTTCAGCTGATTTTCAGAACGAAGTTCCCCTTCAATTTTATAAGAGGAAACAGCGTCACGAATACGACCTATTTCATCGTCGTTCCAGTCTGATACTTTGCTATCCTTATTTACCTGGGCTTTCTCTAATAATTCTTGTGCCCTGCTTTTACCGATACCAAAAATATAGGTAAGTGCTATGACACCTCTTTTTTGTTTTGGTATATCTACACCTGCAATTCTTGCCATAATTACCCTTGTCTTTGTTTGAATCTAGGATTCTTTTTGTTTATTACGTACAATGTGCCTTTTCTGCGAACTATTTTGCAGTCGGCACTTCTTTTCTTTATGGATGCTCTAACTTTCATTCTGTCTTTGTTAGTATCTATATGTAATTCTCGCCTTTGTTAAATCGTATGGGCTCATTTCCAGTTTTACCTTATCTCCAGGTAATAATTTTATATAATGCATGCGCATCTTACCTGAAATATGAGCGGTAACCACATGTCCATTTTCCAGTTCCACACGAAACATTGCATTGGACAAAGCCTCTATAATGCTACCGTCTTGTTCTATGGGTGCTTGTTTGGCCATAACTTATGCGACTTTTCGGTTTTTACCTGATTTCATCAATCCATCATAATGCCTGTTCAACAAATAAGAATTAACCTGCTGTACAGTATCAATAGCCACCCCTACCATGATCAAAAGTGATGTCCCCCCATAAAATAAGGCCCATCCTGCCTGAATATCCATTAATTTAACCACTACGGCAGGTAATACTGCTAATAGGGCTAGGAAAACGGATCCTGGCAAGGTGATTAATGACATTATCTTATCAAGAAAATCTCCTGTTTCTTTACCTGGTCTGATACCTGGTATAAAACCACCACTGCGTTTCAAATCATCAGCCATTTTATTGGTAGGTACTGTAATGGCAGTATAGAAATATGTAAATATTATAATTAGCAAGGCAAATAAAATATTATAGGCCAATCCAAAAATATCCTGAAACTGCACCTCCATCCATTGGCCGACTGCTGTATTATTAAAAGTTCTTCCTAATAAACCCGGCGCAAACATAATAGCCTGTGCGAAAATAATAGGCATTACACCGGAAGCATTTAATTTCAAAGGAATATATTGTCTGGAACCCGCAATGTTTTTTTCATACCCCCCTGAGGCTGTCCTCCTGGCATATTGAACCGGTATTCGCCTCGTTGCCATGACCAATAGAACACTGGCCAGAATAACAAGAAACCAGAGAATAACTTCTATAAGCATAAACATTAGTCCGCCAGTATTATTCGCTGTCCTTGAAACAAACTCCTGAACAAAAGCTTGAGGCATATTCGCGATTATTCCAATCATAATAAGGAGAGAAATACCATTTCCAATTCCTTTATCCGTGATTTTTTCTCCTAACCACATAGCAAACACACAACCTGTTACCAAAATGACTACTGATGGGATTATAAAATTCAATCCTTTACCCAAAAGAAATGCACTGTCCGGTACACCAAGGGCGCCGAGACTATAAAGATAGGCCGGGGCCTGTACTATACAGATACCAATGGTTAGCCATCTGGTTATCTGGTTTTTTGTTTTTCTCCCACTTTCACCTTCCTTATCTAATTTTTGAAGATAAGGCACTGCAATTCCCATTAATTGAACTACAATAGATGCAGAGATATAGGGCATAATTCCAAGAGCAAATACCGAGGCATTGGCAAATGCTCCACCGGTAAAGGCATTTAATAGACCCAAAATACCTGATTCGGTACTTGAAGATAATTCTGCTAATTGAGAAGTATCAATACCGGGAAGAACAACCTGAGCACCAAAACGATACACAAGCAGCAAACCTAGGGTTACAATAATTCTTCCCCTCAGTTCTTCAATTTTCCAGATATTTGATATAACCTCAAAAAATTTCTTCATAATCTTCTTTACTTATAAATTTATCGCTTCACCTCCAGCAGCTTCAATTGCCGCTTTCGCAGTTGCAGTAAATTTATGTACGGTTATTTTAAGAGACGCTTTTAGTTCACCACCGCCTAATATTTTAACCAAATCGTTTTTATGAGCCATTCCGTTATCCACAAGATCTTTAACAGTGACTGTTTTTTTAACCAATCCTTTATCTGCAAGCTCCTGAAGTTTATTCAGATTTATGCCCTGATATTCCTTTCTGTTAATATTGGTAAAACCAAATTTGGGTACTCGTCTTTGTAAAGGCATTTGACCTCCTTCAAAACCAATCTTCCTGGAATACCCAGATCTTGATTTAGCACCTTTATGCCCTCTTGTTGCAGTACCTCCTGTACCAGAACCCTGGCCTCGGCCTATAGTTTTTCCGGCTTTGTGAACAGACCCTTTGGCTGGTTTTAAATTCCCTAAATTCATTACAAATATATTTTATGCTTCTTCCGTAGAAACTAAGTGTTTAACCTTATTGATCATTCCCATAATATTGGGTGTGGTTTCATGTTCCACAACATGGC
>NZ_JBATGR010000104.1:0-9092 GCF_049665975.1 Eudoraea sp. | reverse complement strand
GTACAGGGGCTTTTACTTAATTTGAAGTGGATTGATAAAAAAGTAACCCCGAAAATCAAATATGTTTCTATTCGGAAATAGAATAGTACTATTCCTAATACTTCTGCTTTGTTCTATAAAAGGATTTAGCCAGCTTAGTGACCTTCATTATTTACCCCCTTTAAAACAAGGTAGAAATAACCAGGCAATACAACAGCAGGCCGTTTATCTTTCTACTCCGGAAACAACTGCTTTTACAGTTAATGTCTATAGAGGTACCAGTGCAACACCTATAACATCATTTTCCATTTCAAAAACAAGTTCTGCGGTTTATAATCTTCCCAACGGTGACAACAATATCACCCTTGTAACAAATACAAATACCGGAGTTATACTCACCAATGGCGGATTGCGTTTTGAAGCTCCGGGCGGTAATAGTTTTTATGTTAATTATCGAGGTATATCAGCCTCCCAGGCAGCTTCTCTTACAACAAAAGGAAGAGTTGCTATGGGAACCTCCTTCAAATGGGGAGGCATCCCCAACCTGGGTTCACATAGTTCTAAATCGACATCTTTAGGGATTATGGCCACAGAAGATAATACCACAATAGACCTCACCGGGTATGACCCCAATTGCGAATTTAGACTGGGAAATATTGCCGGGGGAATTACAGCTGACACGTATCAAATAGTGTTGGATGCCAATGAATCCTTTGTTTTTGAGGCCTATTTGGCACAGACCGCCGCAAACTTAGATGGTTGGTTGGGTGCATCAATAACTTCAGACAAGAATATTGTAATCAGTAATGGCGGCTTAAATGTAGGACGTCAGGCAGGCTCAGGTAACCGGGATGCGGCTATTGATCAACCAGTGCCTGAGAATGTGTTGGGCAGGGAATATGTATTTGTAAGGGGTAACGGAACAAGCGCAACTGAATTTCCAATAATTATAGGAACACAAGACAATACCGATATATTTGTCAATGGCGCTGCAACCCCGATTGCTAACATAAATGAGGGAGAATATTTTGAAGTACCCAGTAGCTTTTATTCATCAACATCAGCCGGGGCAAATATGCTGGTCACCACTTCAAATGATGCCTATGCTTATCAGTGTTTGGCAGGGGGAAGTGCGGTTTACACGCATGGACTAAATTTTGTGGCTCCCGTCAATTGCTTACTTCCGGATAGGATGGATAATATTCCTAACATTACCAATGTTGCCGGAACCACATTAACCGGAGGTGTTACCATAATAGCATCTACAAGTACGCCTAATGCTAATATAATTGTTACTGACGGAACGGGTATTGTTTCAAAGCCAAGTCCGGTTAGTGTTGCAGGTTCACCGGATTGGAAAACATTTTACCTGCCTAGTTTAACAGGTGATGTGAGTGTGCAGTCAACGGGACCTATTGCTGTTGGGTTTTTTGGGCTGAATGGGGCCAGAGGACTTGCAGGCTATTTCTCTGGTTTTGACACAGTCCCTAATGTTGACTTACAAATAACAGGTGGTGGATGTTTGCCCGGTGCTTCTTTAGAAATAGCCAGTGGCGAAACGTTTGATGCCTACCAGTGGTTTCTAGATGGGGTATTAATTCCAGGTGCCACCGGTGCTACATACTCTGCGAGTATTGCAGGAGATTATTATGCAAGGGTAACAAGGGGATCTTGTAGCTATGATTCCAACGCTATAGCGGTGTACAGTTGTAACCCTGATATTGTTTTGAACAAATCTGTGGACAATAGCAATGTTATAGATGGTACCCTTATAAACTTTACCATCTCCGTTGAAAGTCTGGGAATCGACCCTGTAACAAATATTGTAATAACCGATGTTCTTCCAGATGGCCTTGAATTCATTTCTGCCTCCGTGCCAACCGGTTCTTTTAGCTACCCCAATTGGAGCCTGGGAACTTTGAACCAGGGCGAACTCGTTACCATGACTTTAACTGCCAGGGCCAGAATGAACAATATTTATCTGTCCTCAGTGACCCACACAAATACTGTCTCAAATTCTCAGGATCAGGTAGATAATAATATTACCGCAGACAATCCTTCGGTAAATGTTCAAGTGAACAGAATAGCTCCTGCATCGGTAATATCAAATAGAAGAATTACAGTGAGGGTAAATAAATTCTAACTCTACTACTTTAAAAAAAGCTGCTGGAGTTTGTTCACAGTACAGTGTGTGTGTTTTAATTTGTTGTTGATTCTAAATAATCATCAATATGTTTTAACAGCGTTTCTGTTCGGAGCAAAGATTCACTTTTAACTTTAGCAGCGAGTTTCCTGAAATGTCTCCTGTTCGTGATCATATTTATATAACTCTTATCATCTAACAGCGCCTCGTAATCAACAGGTTTTGTAGTATCCCCTTCCCATCGAAAATGGGTGTGCAGTATGGGCAAAACGGAAGATGGCCAAAACAGATCTTCCAACCTTACGGTAGAACTAATCAAATTTGAGTATGAAACATCATACAAGTCAATGATATCATTTCGGAGTGAATCAGAGTAAATTAGCTCAAATCCTTTCGATTTGATAGCTTCAAAAGCTGAAGTGGAAAGTACTACATCATGCGCTAAAAAAGCCTGCCGAAAATGACTATCCAGTGAATCATGATATGGTCTCCTGTGGTCAAGATGGTTTACAATTAAATTAATTTCAGAGATGGACTTGTACTCTTTTTGGATTTCATCCTGAAGTCGAACAAGGTTGATATTCAGGTTTTCCTTTAGTTCATTTAAGAGTTTATTCTCTACTGCCCTGTCCTTTTTAAATTCATTCCAGTTATTTATTTGTAACGCGATCAAAATCCCAATGACTACAAGAATAATTTCACCAAAAGCATACAAAAGGTATTTGCCAGCCTTATTTTCTTTAAGAAGTTGCTGACGTATTTTACTGAAAAACTTAATCATGAGAGTAGTTTACTTCGTTGGTCAGCTCTAAGATATGGAATTAATTAATGAGATTTTGCGGTCAGGTCAATGAAGTATTATACTTTAAATACAAAGGACGAAGGACGAAAGACAAACCTCTAACCTCTGGTCTCGTATCGTTTGTTCAACCACATTGCAGGGCGTGAGAGAGATAGTAGTGTTTTGTTTTTTCAAATTTGTATTTACTGTCCGCTGAGTGGTGTCCCGAAAATACCAACCGCAAGTTCTGTCCAAATAAGGAAGAGTGCTGCCAGAAGAGTTACACATAAAGCAATTTGGTATTTCCTTTTCTTTATTTTCCTCATTACAAGCTCACACATCAGGCCTGTGCCGAATAGCAGAGCTCCCGCGACCACAAAATCGGACAAAGCCCAATTTACTTCAGTAGTGAATTGCATCGTTATTAATGGAATTAGCAAAAGAATAACCGAAGTGAGTAGGATGATGAAAAGTCTTTTGTTTTGCACAATCATATAAGCCAAATTTAAAAATTTGTTTGAGTTATTGAAACAAAACATATCTAGGCGGAACAAGTCCGTTTATTCTCATATAAACAAGCATTTGTCCTCTGTGGTGAGTTATGTGGTCAGCAAGTAATAAGAAAATTTGTCGCTTCGTCCTATTCAATCCAAAATAATCCAATTCGTCATCCAATTGAGTTGTATCAAATTGTTCAATTAGCTTTATAGTTTCATCAAATGTTTTATTAATTGTTGCAATCATTTCTTCTTTAGATTTATTGGCAACCTTATATGTGGTGTCAGTGTTCCAATCCCTGGATTCTCGTCCACCTAACAATGACTGACTATGCCAATCTATGGCAAATCCTATATGCATTAAATTTTTGGCAAAGGTCATCGATTCTGGTGATGCACTAAAATCATATTTGTCTTCTGGCATTTGTTCTGCCACAAGAATTAAATACTTACGGGAATTTTCCAATCGTTCCAAATAGTCCTTAATAAAATTATCCTGTTGAGCAAACAAAGGTGATGTAAACGAACTAAATAGCATTATAGTTGTCAGAATAAGTATGTGTTTCATAGTATTTTAATTTCGTTCAGATGATTTTTACAAATACATTTTATACGAACTAAGATAATGAATGAACCTCTAATAGTATTAGATTAATATTATCCGTGTTATTAAAGGTCAGAGGAGGAACTAAGCAGCTATGAATTACATCCTTTAATCAATAGTTATTGTGCCTAAGTGTTTTGGAATAATGACTTTTGTTTGTGGAGCAAGTTTTTTTACATCTTCTTGAAACGGAATTAGTTTTGTCTCAACCCCGCTTTGTTGTGAAAATCCGTAGGGCAGTCTAAAATTGTCCCAATGAGTTGGGATAACAACCTTTGGGTAATTTGTGATGGCAAGCAGGCGTTCGTTATATTTATAGAGGCCAAGTTGTGAACGGTTAACCCCTGCTAATAAGATATCTGGTTTAATGCCTAATAGCTCTCTTTCAACAAAGTTCATTGAGCCCATAGTTAATACATCATGGTTTGTGAATCTTGCAAGAAACATTAACGAACCCCCTTCTATAAATTCAGATACTTTAAGTGGTGCTTCAGGTATGTTGGAGTAAACCCTGTTGTCTATGTAATGTTTTTCATTTAATGCAGAATGAAGTGTAGGAATTACTTTTACGGCAAAATTCTTAAACTGATAATCCTCACCGCCTTTTACAGGATATAATTGCTCTTCCGGGATTCCATAAGCGCGTAAAATATTGCAGGTGGTTTCGGTGCCAATAACCTTAGCTCCGGTTTTCTTAGCTATATACGGTACATCTGCAAGATGATCAAAGTGAGAATGATGAACCAGAATAAAGTCGGCCTTTGTAATCAAGCTATCTATACCTACGGTATCTGAAACTGCAATATCTGAACGTTCAACAGTTGCTCTTTTATCATCCGGACTTATCCCGGGACCTGTACCAAGTTTAAAACGCGATATATAAGGATCTACCAACACTGTAAGTTCTCCATCGGTTATTTCCCAGGCTGCAGTTCCAAGATACTTTAATTTTATAGGATCAGTCTGTGCATTTGTAATGATAGACATAAGAAAAATAAAAGAATATAATAGATTGCATGGACTGAAAGATTGTTGTTTCATTTTATAAAAGTTGCACATATGGGTTAGTTTAAATTTATTTCTTTTTTCTATTTAAATAGTAGCGATTAATGTCATCGGAGTTTGCTTCAATTATATCAATAAAGCCATCATTGTTTAAATCTGAAGCAATTATATCATAGGTTAGAAAAGCTTCATCAGACAATGCAGAACTTGTCCAGTTCTTACCATCCCCCAAATTCCAAAAGATAGTATTTGCACTGCCCGAATTTCCTATAATGATATCTTTATCATTATCTAAATCGAGATCAGCAACGGTAACTGCATAACTGTTCATTTCAGAGGCATCAAAGACGACAGAATTTGTAAAGGGCGATGTGTTACTTCCAAAGTAGATGGCATTAGCTTCACCAATATTGGCAACAACAATGTCTGGGTATCCATCATTATTTATATCAGCAACACTTACAGAACGCGTATTATCTCTTCCTGTACCAAAAGCGATTTTCTCATTAAATTCAAGTTTGTCATTGTTCAGATATACGTAATTGGGTTGCTCATCTCTGTTTGCCAAAATCAGATCCAGATCGCCATCACCATCAATATCGGCTGCTTCCACGTCTATGGTAGAATCGCCTTTGCTCCCGAAGTTCCTGGTTTTCGGAAAATTCCCTGTGCCATCGTTCAAACAAATCTCATTTGGGCGCCCTCTATTTGTGATAAGAATATCCGTATCTCCATCCTGGTCGAGGTCGGCCAATGTTATGTTTCTCGTAGGTGCATATTCCACTCCAAAGGAAGAGCTCTTAGAAAAGTTCCCTTTGCCATCGTTCTTATAAATATAGTTGGGAGCCATATCATTTCCTACTACAATGTCTAAATCACCATCCTTATCCAGATCTCCCAATTCAGCGGCGTAAGTAGTTGACCTTTGATCACCTAAATCTTTTTCAACGGTAAAAATCCCTCTCCCGTCATTTAGGAAAATCCGATTCTGCCCCGGCCAGTGTCTTCCATTAGCTACAATAATATCTTTATCTCCATCACCATCTATATCGCCACTGGAAACAGATGCGGTACGCTCTTTATGGGTGCCCAGAATAAGGCGTCCATTAGATTGCATTTCATATTCTTGTGCAAAACCAAATTGGAACACATAGCAAAATATGAGGGTTACAATAGTTGTTTTATTTCCCATAAAAAGTTTTGAAACTCGAATCAACAGAATAACAGCCTTTAAGCTCGATAGTGTTTAGCCCCTTGTTTTTGGTTAATATTGCTGACTAAGTTAGCGAAAAGGACTAACATTAAATAAATACGCAGATATATCAAAATCGATACTCCAAGGTGAACTAAAATGTATGGCTTTGTGGGTTTCAGAAACTATATCAACTCAACAAAGAATTTATTTATGGCGCACAGAATATACTTAGAATTATCTATAAAAGTATTTTGGTGCTATATTCAGAAATAGGTTTTAGACCCACACATTATAGTGAGGACCAGAACAGTTATTCAGGTGGGTATGTCTTTCTGTAATACCTATAGCTATTAGATTTTGGGCACGCCCATTTTTACAAATTCTACCCTTCTGTTATTCGCTTTGCCTTCAGGTGTGCCATTATCAGCCACCGGTACATCTTCTCCAAATCCTTTTGAGACCATCCTTTCGCCGTCAATACCCTGTTCAATTAATTCATTCACTACTGTCTTTGCTCGTTGTTCCGATAAAATTATATTAAACTGAGCATCCCCATCGCTATCCGTATGCCCTTCAACACTAAAATTAATTTCCGGATGTTCCTTCATTAGTTTCGCAACTTCATTAATTACACCCATAGATTCAGGTTTTAAAGTTGCTTTTCCTGAATCAAATTTTATTCCGTTAGTAACAATTTTTCCATCAGTTAAAAAGCGATCATATAGTTGTACGGCACCTTCTGCTATGCGGATATTTTTTATCATTGTGGGATAATCTCCAGTTTGACTATAATCATAAGTACTTCCTTTCAAACTTATTGCCAATGGATTTCCCTTTACGTTGGGCAACATTAATAATCTGTCTTGATCAATATATATTTTTAGCGCTCTAATGTTAAAGGAAATTGCCACGTGACGCCAGTGAGGATACTCTTTTTGAGATTCTTTGGGCAAATTTCGCTGCATTCTACCACCATCATAAGACGCTCCCTGTTCATAGCCTACATCAATAACACCAATATCTCCTAGTTCAGATGGGCGGTGGTAAGCTTCTCCTTTATCCCAGAATAATATTTCGTATTTAGTAGTTCTATGTGACAAATACATATCGAATTCTATGGTAAATTTTTCCGGCAGATAGTACCCCTCTTTCTTCATAAGTGGTTTTATGGTTGCTCCGGAACTTTCAACAGGAAACCGAATAACATTTTCACCTTCAAATAAGGCATTTTCAACATAACCATCTATTAAATCCCATTGTGAGGGGAATTCCCCATTTTTCTCGCCTTCTAAATTGTCTTCAAATATTACTGTTTCACCCGGCACAAAATCATATTTAGACCAGGGTTTAGCAACCTGATCATCTGTGGTTTCTTCAGCGTTCAGTTCATTTTCTTTGGTTTGTTTTTCTTCTGGTTGAGGTTCTTCTCCTTCCAATGCTTTTTCAACCTCCTTTTCGGCTTTCTTTTTTAGTTTGCCAAGTATTTGTGCTTCAGACACCGCAGGCATCTGAAGGAACAAGCCAACTATCAGAAATAAAAATATATTTTTCATGATCTGTAGATATAAAATTGATTTCTTTTAACGTTTGGAACAAAACTATGAACCACTTTGGAGGATGCCAATGATATAGGTCAGTACCGCTTAGTGTTTCTATGTGAGATTATGCTTTCAGCAAAGGACTACATCTCCAACACTATTCTACCCCTACGCACTGGAACCCATCCATTCTATAACTCCATATCACCATCAAATACCTGCATACATTTTTCGATTTCCTCATTTGCCTTCTCCTCAGTAAAACCAAGTCCAATGGCATATTTAAAAATCAAATTTCGCTCCTCTTCTTCAATTTCATGGTCGGCATAGATAATCTTCCACAGGTCATGGAGCCGCTCAATGCGTTCTTCTAACGAATAGGGTGGAATCAGGTGGTACTTCCCGGGGTTTTTAAGTATGGGTTTTACTTCTTCCTCTGAAACATCGAGCTTAACAGCCAAACGTTTCAAAACAGTTTCTTCTTCGGGATTGATAGGGCCATCTATGATCGCCAACTTTACAATAGCGGCGAAATGCGATACTTTACTTTCGTGTTCCCCTGATTCGTAAGCTTCAAAGATTGACATATTCTGTTTCTTTTATAGGTTACAGTATATTTAATAACTCCTTTTTTGGCCTTAAGGAGGGCTTAGAGCATTCCTCCAATATAATTGAACACCCTTGTTTTGTAATCGTTAAGACCGCTATAGAATTCCTCATAACGATCTTTGAGTTCCCTGTGGTTTTGCAGGAAATTGGTATCGGTAAAAATGTCCTGACGCTCCAAAAACCTATGTAACTTGTCCTCATAATCGGCGATTTCTTTCTTTAAGTTCTTCGTCTCCCTTACTATGGTATCTATTTCATGATTGAACTTCTGTAACCGCTCAAAAAGATTGGGTGTGTTTTCTTTGTATATCTGGGCATTCAATAACTGATCTATAAACCGGATTTCAGTTTCAATATATCCAAGGGTCAATTTCCACCATTGGGCATCATGGTGGAAAGCGTTCAATAATTCTTCCTGTGTGTTTTGTTCGCCCAACATTTTAGCTATTTTAAAATTGATCGAAAAGTTACGCGTTTTGGAAGCTTCTTTAAATGATCGTCATCAGTTCTGTGTATTATTTTCTAAATAATTTGCAACACTTTTGTGCCCCTGATCTTTTGTTGCTTTAAACCAATTAGTGCTTCGTTGGCCTGTTCCTTATTATTTTAAGGTGGTGGGCAGTTCAATGAAAAATTCCATTCGCGAACAAAGGGAAAAAACAGGACTTTTTACTTCTTAGAGGCTCTTACGACCACAAATGAGCCCTCTCCAAAACCTGGTTTTGGAATTTGTATTTCCTC
>NZ_JBATGR010000103.1:0-11747 GCF_049665975.1 Eudoraea sp. | reverse complement strand
GCTTACTTACGAAAATTCCGCTGGAATTTTCTATCTGTGATTTGTTTGTTAAATTAGTTGCTTAACCACTTGCCTTCGGCAGGCAGGCGCAACTTACCATACTCGAATGCGTTATCTGCAATTATTAACTATTCATGAACGAATGAAAAATTTATTTACTGCAATTTTTATTCTATTATTAATTGTCAGTTGCCTGTCCCAATCTACTATTCAATATATATATAATCCACCTGAAAATATAAAAGATGGATTAGATGTTGGCACTTTGGCTGAAGTGAATATTGATTCGTCATTGATTATAAAAGCAGTGAATAAAATATATGGAGGTCGATATAAAGAAGTGCATTCTATGCTAATTTTTAAGGATAATAAACTTGTATTTGAAGAATACTTTTCAGGACATAAATACAAATGGGATGGAGACAACCATTATGGTGAATTAGTGACCTGGGACAGGAATATGCCACATCATATTATGTCCGCTACCAAAAGTATTAGTTCTGCCTGTATCGGAATTGCAATAGAGAAAGGTTTTATCGAAAGTGTTCATCAATCCATATTTGATTATTTACCTGAATATCAGCATCTAAATTCAGATGGAAAAGATAAAATCACTATCGAACATCTGCTTACTATGACCTCTGGGTTGGAGTGGGACGAGTGGGGAGCGCCACTTAGTAGTTCAAATAATGACCTTGTTGGCTTGTGGATTCATTGCGAAGATCCAATCAATTGTATTTTAGAACGTCCACTATTAGATGACCCTGGGACAAGCTATACTTATTCAGGAGGTAATATGGTTGTTTTAGGAGAGATTATTAGAACGGCAACAAAAATGAAAATTGATGAATTTTCAAAAAAATATTTATTTGAACCCTTAGGAGTTGATTCTTCTACTTGGGCACAAAAATTCGATAATGGAGTAATTTATGCTGGTGGTGGATTAATTATTACACCTAGGGATATGGTAAAATTTGGTGTTACTTTTTTAAATAATGGGGATTGGAATGGAAAGCAAATTATTTCAGAACAATGGGTCGAAAAATGCACTACTGAATATCGAAACAACAAGGGTATTAATATTCCTGGGCAAGCATCCGGAAGACATGGATATTCATATTCCTGGTGGTTAAAATCATATCCAAAGTCAGGTAAAAAAATCGACATGTTTAATGCCGGAGGTTGGGGAGGGCAGGAAATTATGATTATCCCTGAATTAAACACAGTAGTAGTGTTTACAGGAGGAAATTATCTTTCGGATGTGAGAGTATTTAATATTCTTGAAGAATACATTCTTCCTGCTATTAATTAATAATTAAAGTATTACAATTATGAATAGCGAACAAATAGCAAATCGAATTACAGATCTATCACAGAAAAAAGCTGTTAAAATTGCTGGCTTTATGTTCCTGTTCGCATTTATCGCACCTACCCTAAACTGGGCTCTTGTATTATCCAAACTGAATGTTTCAGGCAATGCTTTAGCTACAGCCAATAACATTGTGGTAAATGAATTTGTATTTCGAATGGGTATTACCATCGAACTATTCATGTCTGTTGGTTTAATCATATTGGGTATGTCTCTCTATGTTATACTGAAACCGATAAATAAGAATTTTGCTATGCTTGCACTGCTTTTGAAGTTAGTAGAGGCCACATTAATGGCAGTTACAGTGCTTTTACCATATATTGCTTTACAGGTTTTAAATGAAAATTCACAAACAGCCGTGTTTACGCAAGAGCAATTGCTGCTCCCTATCGGATTAATTTTTAATTCGCATACTGCTATTACTTCTGTTCCCATGGTTTTTCTTGGGCTGGACATGATGATATTTTCTTATCTATTTTTAAAGTCGAAGTATATACCAAGGATATTAGCGGGCTTTGGAATCCTTTCATTTGCGTTAATTTTAATTCAATCATTAATGTTTATGCTAGCTCCTGAATACGCAACGAAGCCAATAAATCAAATTATTTTTTGGGCCCCAAGTGGTCTGTTTGAAATAATAATTGGTATATGGCTATTGGTTAAAGGGATAAGCGCAGAAACTGCATGAATAATTAAGAAGTACAACTGAAGGAATCTTTATGAAAGCAATTGGCCCTAAAAGAACAAAAAGCAGATAACAAAAGCTAAAGAGGCATAAAAACGCGCTTTAGCCAAGACCGGTGCGTGCAATAAATAGGAAAAGAAATGTATAGACTTTATTTCATATTAATCTTAACAATTAATTTTTGCTCTAATTCAATATTTGCACAGGGTTCTAATGACTTAAATAATAGAGTTGAAGAAATTGCAAAAAAATATATGGATAGCCTTGGCATTGTTGGAATGTCTGTATCTGTTATCCACAATGATGACATCAAATTCAAAAAATCGTTTGGATATGCAAACTTAGAGCTGGATGTACCAATGACCAATTCATCAGTTTATCGAATTTGGTCAGTTTCAAAGCAATTCTGTGCTGTTTCCATCCTAAAATTGGAGACAACGGATAAGCTCGAACTAAGTGACCCTATAAGTAAGTATCTCGATTCAATTCCAGGGACTTGGAAAGACATAACAATTGAACAATTATTAAATCATACAGGAGGAATAAAGGACTACCTAAATGATTTTAAGGAAGGCCAAAAATTGCATAGCACTTCCTTTGAAATTGTAAAAGATTCGACTAGGGTTTTAAAATTCTCATCAGGTAATGACTGGAGTTATACTAATACAGGATATTGGATTTTAACCAAAATTATAGAATCTGTTAGCGGCCAAAAATATCAGGATTATCTTCAAAATGAGTACTTCACCCCACTTAACATGAAGAATACACAAAAAATGGATTATTTTAACATCATTAAAAACAGGGTAAATGGATACAGAAATGTGAAAGGTGTGATGAAAAATTCTACTAGATATTTAGATGAGAACCATTTAGCTGATGGTGATGCCGAATTAATATCAAATAATGAAGATTTAAGTATTTGGACAAAAGCATTGTTCTCTGGTGAGATAATAGAATTGGATTTGCTTGAAAAGGCTTGGAATTACTCAAAGTATAACAATGGAGATAAAATTGATGCTTCCTCAATAATTTATTATGATGAATATGCTTCCTATGGGATGGGATGGTTTATTAGTGAATTAGCCGGACAAAAAATTATTTGGACCCCTGGCGCAGGTAGGGGTTTCTCAACTTCAATTTTTTCAGTTCCAAGTTCTGATCTGAACATAATAGTTCTTTGTAACGCACGGAGGTTTTTAATCGCAGATAAAATTGCAAAGGATATTGCAACTGAAATAGTAAATAGAAATTAAAGCACACAACAAAGTATATGAGCTATTATAATGGCTAATATACAAGGACGTTATTAGCAATAAAGTGAAAACTATAATAGAAACAGAAAGGTTATTATTAAGAGAAATTACTCTTGATGACAAAGAGGCACTATTTAAGTTGCATTCTGATGCAGCTGTACAAAAGTATACGGGAGAGCCTGTGGTGGAATCTATAGAAGAAATAAAAAAGGCCATAGAGACAAGAATTATTGACTATAAAAAATATGGATTTGGTAGATGGGCTACTATATTAAAAAGTGGAAAGCAATTTGTAGGTTGGGCAGGATTGGCATATCTGCCAGAATTTGATGAAATTGATCTTGGGTATAGATTCTTGCCCGAATATTGGGGATTAGGTATAGCAACGGAGGCATCTCGCGCAATTTTGACTTATGGATTTGATTCACTCAAAATAAGAAAGATAATTGCAATTGCATTGAAAGAAAATAAAGCATCGATCAGAGTAATGGAAAAAGTTGGGATGGAATTCGACAAATTTGCTCCCTATGAACTTGGGAGTGAAGATGCCATCTGGTATTGGTGTGATAAAAAGCTTATAACAAAAAATAAAGTGCATTAAAACGCGCCTTATTCAAACCGTTAAGGGATGGTATATTAGCTATGTACAAGAATATATTTCTTATTTACCGATACAGAAAGTTAAGTAAGCATGTAATGAATAGTATATTAGACTTATATGGATATTATAAGTAGAGTAGGGACAGAATAGGGACAAATATTACAAAGAATAACAGTTACAAATGACTTATAATCTATTAGTGATCGACTAATACAAATTCTCCATTTAAACATATTCAGGACAATAATAATACCAATGGAACTGATCTTCCTGTAAAACAGATGGAATTCCCACTCAATCGCAAATGGATTTTAGATTGATTCGGAGGACTTCGGAGCAGTACGCAATACTTTCTTGCTCTGACGCACTCAGAACGCAAGCAGAGCGCAGGCTTTTACTCGGTCGGATAAAACTAAAAACGATTTGCTAACAATACCTATGAGTAATTGCTTGGCTCCTACTCATCCGAAAATCCTGTCGGATTTTCTTTGTATGTTTATACTTGTTATGGGTCGCGATTTAAGACGCAACTACTCATAACCCGTAGTGTCCCAATTGAAAATGGTAAAACTAAAATATTTTACAGGTAAAAAAGTCCGGTGTACAATGCAAATCCTTATTAGTTTCCAGCATTTACTAAATCCCAAAACTCCTCGCGATTATTCGTGCGTGGAAATGGCTCATTAGGTACTGGTACATTAAGGAATTTACAAAGTGGTTCCCATCCGTCCTTCACTTGAAATATAAGCAACTGTTCTTCAGGAATGATCTCCCTTACTGCCTTATTATGAGCAATAAACCCATTGATTAATCCTTCCCTATCCAATCCTTCTGGAAATCCAGTTTTAGTGATGACTTTATTAGCCATGTTCAGCCAATTGTGCATTTTTTCAGGTGCCTTATCTCTTCCCTCAATCAATTTATAAATTGTTGAGCCAAAACTATCAGCCCAATTTTCAGGGTTTCGCTCAGTCAAAATAAATTTGGCTGTTGGGTACTCCTTGATTAATTCACGAAAAAATCCTGCTGTTGGCCAATCTACTGCACTTTTAAAGCCATTGTAAATGGTGCTCCAATTCGTATTTCCTTTTAAGGTTTCCGACCAGAGCGGGACCTGTATATCCATATTTTTCAGAACCTCTTCCATATGGTGACATGGGCCATATCCAAGTTGATTGAGCGCTAATCTAAGTGAGTAAGTACCAGTGCGCCCAACACCAACTCCAATAATACTAATTGCCATAAATTCATTTTTTTTAAATAGTAGTAACAGGTTTCAACTGATCAGAGATAATCACAAATGCTACGACTAAGGTTACGATTTACTGCCAATAACAGCTTTAACTCAAATATACTAACTATTGATCAAGCTAGAAAATTGGGTTTGCTATCGTAGCCAATTCCTTCGAACAACCAAAAATAAAACCAGCTGCATGGCAGTTGGACTTCTGTATTTTCAGCACGAGCGTTTCTCAGGAACAGCGAAGCTAGTCCTGGTGAGGCTACTATCTAATTTATTAGCTCGCTGTTTCCAAAATCTTAAGTATATTAGTAAGCAAGGAGTGGTCTGTGGCAGACACTTATTGTAACGCTATCTTTTTGCCTTGGGACAGGCTTCATTAAAGACTTTTATCGCCAATTTAATTATGAAACTTACCTCTGAACAGGAACAACAATTAACGAAGGTATACGAAGCTTATTGGACCCAATATTTGAAGGGCAATGTTGATGCCATGGAAGTTCTTTTGGACGAATCGTATACACAGGTAGGAAGTGCAGAAAGCGAGGTATTTACCACAAAAAAAGAGGCGGTTCAATTTTTGAAAGATACGATCGATGAAGTGGCCGGAAAGTTGGAAATGCGTAATCGCATTACACAAATAGAGCAGCAAGATACAATAGTGATGGTTCATGAACGTTGCGATCTCTATGCCCTGGATGGACAACAATGGATCTTCTATTCCAAATTCAGAGCCACAACCCTATTAACCGAAAGAAAAGATGGATGGAAAATTACACATCAGCATTCTTCTTTCCCTGATTCAAAAACCGAGGAAGGCCGGAATGTGGCCATTGATAAAATAGCTGAAGAGAATAAGGAACTGCGTGAGGCGGTAAAAAGACGCACCGTAGAATTAGAAGAAAAAAATAGAGAACTTGCAATCGAAGCAGCATTGGAACGGGTACGTTCTAAAACAATGGCTATGCACAATAGTGCTGATGTTGGGGCTACAGTTGTTTCTTTATCTGATGAAGTGATGAAGCTGGGTCTGGACAAATCCATTCGCGTTGGAATAGGAATCCTTGAAGGATATGAAGGCATGGAAACATGGTCAGCGAATTCAACCCCAAACGGTAAAGTTGATTTAAAGATGGGGATGTTGGATATGACGATACATCCCATGTTGATTGGACTCAAAAAAGCGTGGAAAAGTGGGAAATCGTGCTATAGCTACGATTATTTCGGTGATGATGTATTTAGATATTACCAAGCCCTTAACAATGAACCAGAGTACCCATTTCAAGCAGACTTAGACTCCCTACCCGAAAATGAGTACCACAAAAGTTTCTTTTACAATGAAGGTATTCTTTTTTCTTTTGCACCAAACCCAATTTCAGAAGAAGCAGCTAAGGTTTTAGCTAGATTTGCCAGTGTTTTTGGACAAACCTATAGAAGATATTTAGATCTGCAAAAAGCTGAACAACAGGCGAGGGAAGCGCAGATTGAAGCTGCACTCGAAAAAGTGCGAGCCAGTTCTATGGCCATGCATAAGAGTGAGGAACTTAAAGAAGTAATCCAGGTAGTGTACGACCAATTCAGCCAGTTAAACATCAATATTGAGCATACTGGTTTTATTATGGATTATAAGGAAAATGAAGATATGCACATTTGGCTTGCTGACAAGAAAGCTGTATTCCCTGAAATAAAACTTCCGTATTTTGATTGTGCACACTGGAATAGTTTTAAGAAAGCTAAGAAAAAAGGAAATAATTTTTTTACTAACCTTTTGGGTTTTGAAGAAAAAAATAAGTTCTACGAAGACCTCTTCGAGTTTATTCCAGAGTCAACTAAAGAAGTAAAAGATCATTATTTAAGTTGTCCTGGACTAGCTATTTCCACAGTATTATTAGACAATGTTGGTCTGTATATCGAAAATTTTCAAGGAGTTCCTTATTCTGATGAAGATAATACCATTCTCATGCGATTTGGTAAGGTTTTTCAACAAACCTATACACGTTTCCTGGATCTTCAAAAAGCAGAAGCACAAGCCCGGGAAGCGCAAATAGAAACCGCATTGGAAAAAGTGCGAGCCAGTTCTATGGCCATGCATAAGAGTGAGCAACTTCCTGAAACGGCCCAGGTGCTCTTTGAACAATTTGCGTTACTGGGAAATTTACCCGACCGGATAAGTATTTGTATTATTAAAGAAGACGAAAACCTGATAGAGTTATGGGCTACGGATCAAATTGGGAGTCAGCTCGATCATAGATATAGCGGGTCTTTGGAAGAATCCACAACCATTTCTAAAATACATAAAGCCTGGAAGGAAGGTAAAGAATCTATAGTAATTGACTTGTCCGGCCAAAAGCTAAAGGATTGGGTGCGCTATATTAAAGAAGATGTTAGGTTACCCATAGACGATTCCAAAATTAAAGGCAGAAGAGTACAACAGGCGGCTTTTTTCTCCAAAGGATTACTTCTTTGCACCACAAATGAACCTGTAGCAGATGAGACTATGGAATTATTGATCCGTTTTGCCAAGGTATTTGATCAAACCTATACCCGCTTTCTTGATCTTCAAAAAGCGGAAGCTCAGGCCAGAGAAGCGCAGATAGAGTTTGCACTGGAACGGGTAAGGGCCAAGGCTCTTGCCATGCATTCTTCTGAAGAGTTGATAGGAGTTTCTCTCGTATTAAGGGAGCAAATGGCAGCTATTGGTCAGAATCAACTGGAAACAATCGCCATACATTTTATTCCCGAAGATAATTCTGAATTTACAGCATGGTTTGCTTTTCACCCTCCTGATTCGGAAGAAGGAGAGATTAAATACGGCAATGTTGAATTCGACAATAATGAGACATATTATGCACGCGAATTCATGCGTATGTTCCGTTCCCAGAAAAGGAATTACCTGATCGAAGCAAGTGGGGAACACTTAATTGAATGGCAGGAAATGCTATTGGCTCGCGTACCAGTATTCAAAGAACTTTGGAAAAATCAAATACCAAATCATCAATACTGGTATTTCTCCGATTTTTCCGGCGGAAATTTAATGCTAATAACCCTGGAAGAAGCTTCCAAAGAAGCCCTGGAATTGCTGAGAAGATCTGCTCAGGTGTTCGACCTCGCTTATCGGAGATATCTCGATCTTCAAAAAGCCGAATCCCAGGCACGGGAAGCAAGGATTGAAGCCGCTTTAGAAAGGGTGCGTGCAGCATCTATGGCCATGCATAAAACTGATGAGCTTGCTCAGGTGGTAATGGTTCTTTTTCAGCAATTTTCTGAGTTGGAACTGGATTTCTATCAGGTTTGGATCAATATATTTATTATTGAAGAGGGCTATTCCAATTGCTGGTTTTCTCCTGTAGAAGGGGTTATAGATGAAGTTTATACAGCTAGAGTGCCGCTTGCGCCTTTTGAAGAATCTTCCATAAAGAGCTGGAGAGCAGGAGAAGAATTTTCTTATCTATCCTGGAGAGGTCTGAAGGAAGTAGATGAAATTACGAAATCTCTAAGTGAAATGACCGGGCATGAAAGTTTCATCAGAATCCAGAAAAAGAAGAGAATGGATCGTATGGAAATTGTTGATTCCAATCATAAATATGGTGTTTTGGCAATGGCAAAGAATAATGATATCACTGATAATGATCGCAGGATATTAAAGCGCTTTTCCAAAGTTTTCGAACAAACCTATACCCGTTTTCTCGATCTTCAAAATGCCGAATCACAGGCAAGGGAAGCACAGATAGAGGTGGCCCTGGAAAGGGTGCGGTCCAGGGCTATGGCCATGCACCATACTGATGAACTGACGGATGTATTGGGGGTTTTGTTCGACCAGTTCGATTTTCTGGGGATCAACCCGGCGCTCACCCATCTCACCTTATTCGATGAAGCCAATGAGACCTTCACCTTGCGTATTACAACCGGCGGAAAGAAACGTGTTATTGCGGAACAATTGATCGATGTGAATGCAGTAGAGAGTTGGAAGACCTCCTTTGCCAACTGGAAAAAAAGTGAGTTGCATGCCGTGGATTGTATTGATTATCCCCCGGAAATATTACCTGCTGTTTGGGAGTTGCTCGATGAGGTAATGAGTGCCCTTCCTGAAGGACAGAAACTAGTTCCCGAGGATTTCCCGGATGGCCTCTATACTACCCAGGGACACTGCAAATATGGCTTCATTGGTTTTAACCATTCTAGAAGAGCTACCGAAGAGGAAAAGGAGATCGTCGTACGATTTGCAAAAGAATTTGGGCGTTTGTACCAGCGTTTTCTAGATCTTCAAAAAGCAGAGACACAAACCAGGGAAGCTCAGATCGAAATAGCATTGGAAAGAGTGAGAAGCCGAACCATGGCTATGCATAGGAGTGAGGAATTATCCGAGGTTGCATATGTCCTTTTTGAAGAGTTGAAGGGACTTGGTGTTCAACTTCGTTGGTGTTGGTTTAGCATATTTGATGAAGATTTAAAAGGGATTAAAGCGTGGTATACAGACACCGATGGCCAGTTTAATCCCACATCAATTCACCAAAAATTTAAGGATTTCAAAGATGTAAAATTTGTATTCAAAGCTTGGAAAAACAATGACCCAATTTGCTTCTATGAAATCAAAGGTCCCGCATTAGTAGCATATGTCAATGAACTTGGTAAAAATCCAGATTTCAGGAAAGGCCCAACGTATCGAACCTTTAAAAAGGAAATTTCCGGTTGCCTATACCAAACCCATGCGATTTTCAAACAAGGGTACATTGGATACAGTTCATTTAAGCCTCGTAAGAATGAAACACTTCAATTTATTGAACGATTTGCCAAGTCCTTTGAGCAAACCTACACCCGTTTTCTGGACCTTCAAAAAGCCGAAGCCCAGGCAAAGGAAGCCACTAAACAGGCATCGTTAGATAGGGTCAGAGGGCAAATTGCAAGTATGCGCACAGCAGCCGATCTGGAACGCATTACTCCGCTCGTATGGAATGAATTGACCACCATGAATGTACCCTTTATTCGTTGTGGTGTTTTTATCATTGATGAACCTACGGAAATTGTCGAGGTCTATTTATCTGCACCAGACGGCCATTCACTTGGAGTGTTGCACCTTCAATTTAATGCAAATCCGATTACTGCTAATACGGTTGCCCATTGGCGGAAAGGAAGTATTTTTAATGAACATTGGAACCGGGAAGAATTTATAAGCTGGACTCGATCTTTGATGGAACAGGGACAAATCTCGAATAAAAACACCTATCAAGGAGCAGCAAATCCGCCTGAGTCATTAAATCTTCATTTTATTCCATTCACCCAGGGTATGCTTTACGTTGGCAGTGAAAATCCCTTGAATAATGAACAGATTGAATTAGTACAATCCCTGGCCGATACCTTTGCCATTGCCTATGCCCGGTATGAGGACTTTACCAAATTAGAAAAAGCGAAACAAAGTGTCGAAACCACTTTAAGCGAACTCAAAACCACACAGAATCAACTGGTACAATCTGAAAAGATGGCCAGCCTGGGAGAACTTACAGCTGGCATTGCCCATGAGATCCAAAACCCCCTGAACTTTGTCAATAATTTTTCAGAGGTAAGCGTAGAACTAATTGAGGAGATGCATCAGGAATTGGAGAAAGGAGACCTCAAGGAAGCGCTGGCCATCGCAGAGGATGTTAAACAAAACCTGGATAAGATAACCCACCATGGTAAAAGGGCTGATGGGATAGTAAAAGGCATGCTGCAGCATAGTCGCAGTAGTAGTGGGCAAAAGGAACCTACAGATATCAATTTACTGGCCGATGAATATCTACGCCTGGCCTATCATGGTTTACGCGCTAAGGACAAGACCTTCAACGCTACTATGGAAACAGATTTTGATGAAGGCATTGGCAAGGTAAATATAATACCGCAAGACATTGGCAGGGTTATTTTGAATTTAATCACTAATGCATTCTATGCCTGTGCTGAGCGCAGTCGAAGTGCTACCAATGAAAAGTCCTCCTTCGCTAATTTATCCAACGAAGCCTTGGCGAAGTTGGGAGCTTCGGGGGATACTAAATATGAACCTACCGTTTCCGTTAGTACCAAAAAAGTGGGCAAAAAAGTGGAAATCAAGGTTATGGACAATGGCAACGGTATCCCTAAAAAGGTGTTGGACAAAATATTCCAACCTTTCTTTACGACCAAGCCAACGGGGCAGGGTACAGGATTGGGCTTGAGCATGAGCTATGATATTGTAAAGGCGCATGGGGGGGAACTCACTGTGGAGACCAAGGAAGGGGAAGGATCAGAATTTCTTATCCAATTACCTTTAAATAGCATCTAATGAAAAAAATGGGGATGAACTTGAAACCAAATTCGATTCGATTGTTACCTTCTTCCTGTATGGTAAGTTGGCCTAGATTTCCAATTACCGTAATCTTCATTTTCTTCCTATTCCTTCATTCCAATATTGCGGCACAAGAGTTTGAAGTTACACAAATACCAATGCCATTTAAGGAAATCCCAAATTCTATTAACGGAATGTCGCAGGATAATTATGGCAATATATGGATCGCGGCCAGAGACAATGGCCTTTTCAAATATGATGGTACTAATATGGTCCAGTATATAAATGAGAAAAACAATCC
>NZ_JBATGR010000102.1:0-4119 GCF_049665975.1 Eudoraea sp. | reverse complement strand
AACCATATTGCAGTTGGTGGTAAAATAGGCGACCTGGTAGCTACGATGGCAACGCTGGATCTTGTTATACCAGATATAGATAGATAAAATAATAATATGAACAGTGCTTTAAGTATCACAAAAAATATTCACGATTGGCTCTTTAGCATTATGCCCGAAACGGCAGCCAGTATTGCTGAGATGGTATTGATCGCGCTTGTTTATCTGGGAATTTTTGCAATTGCCGGTTTATTCCTGGTCTTGCTGGAAAGAAGGGTTGCTGCCTGGTTTCAATTAAGAATAGGGCCTAATAGAGTGGGGTTTCAGGGTTTGTTACAAACAATGGCCGATGCCATAAAGCTTCTCTCCAAGGAGTTAACGGGTACTAGCAAGGCAGATAAATTCCTTTATAATTTGGCTCCTTATTTTGTAATAATTTCTTCATTAATGGCATTGAGTGTCTTTCCTTTTACCAAGGAGTTTCAGGCATTCGATATTAATATTGGACTCTTTTTTCTAATTGCTGTCTCATCGATAGGAGTTATTGGTATTTTATTAGGTGGGTGGAGTTCCAACAACAAATTTGCCATGATCGGTGCTATGCGCAGTGGAGTACAAACCATTAGCTACGAACTCTCAATTGGGCTGTCACTCTTAACCATGGTTTTAATAACAGGAAGCCTTCAACTTTCGGAGATTGTAGAAGTTCAAAAATCGGGTTGGTTGATTGTCCAGGGGCATATCCCTGCAATTATAGCCTTTATGATATATATGATTGCCGGTACTGCAGAAACAAACAGGGCTCCTTTTGATATGGTTGAAGCCGAATCAGAATTGGGGGCCGGGTTTCACACAGAATACTCAGGAATGAAGTTTGCCTATTTCTTTTTAGCCGAATTCATTAATATGTTTATTATAGCTGCTATTGCCACTACTGTATTTTTTGGTGCCTGGTTGTCTCCTTTTGGAATAACAGAATCTATTCCTGTATTGGGTGTATTTTGGTTTTTATTAAAAGCTCTTATCCTGGTTTTTTTAATGATGTGGTTTCGGTGGACGTTCCCAAGGTTAAGAATAGATCAATTACTTACCTTGGAATGGAAATATTTATTGCCTCTAAACCTGGCCAATATAGTAATAATGGCCTTATTGGTTTGGCTCAATTTAACTATAAGTTTTTAAAATTATGAATTACTTTTCAGATATCTATAGAGGAATAAAGACCTTGCTTACTGGCATGAGTGTTACCGGGAAGTATTTTGTGACCTCCAGGAAGGGCGCCATTACTCAGCAATATCCCGATAATAGAGAAACTCTTAAGATGTTTGATCGTTTTCGCGGTGAGGTCATTATGCCACATAATGAAAATAATGAGCATCGATGTACAGGCTGTCAAAAATGTGAAATAGCCTGCCCAAATGGAACAATTGAAATAATCTGGGACAGGGGTATTGATGAGAATACTGGTAAAAAGAAGAAAAAAATAGATCAGTTTGTATATCATTTAAGTATGTGCACCATGTGCGGACTCTGTATAGATGTCTGCCCTACAGATGCAATTAAATGGGGTCAGAATTTTGAGAATTCTGTATATGACCGAACTGCACTTACAAGAGTTTTAAACGAACCGGATTCCAAGTTACAACCCGGTGTAGAAGATTAAGTATGGAAAGAATTGTTTTTTATTGCCTGGCTGCCGTAATCATAGTATTTGGCATAGCTTCAGTAACGAGTAGAAAAATGCTTCGTTCTGTGATTTACCTCTCTTTTGTTCTGGTAAGTATTGCCGGGATTTTCTTTTTAGTAGATTATAATTTTCTTGCTGCAATTCAACTAACGGTTTACGCAGGTGGAATTGTTGTGCTCATCATATTTTCAGTATTGCTGGTACACCATATTGAAATGGAATTGGAAATGGCCAAAACATCTAAAAAAATAGTGACAGCACTTGCTTGTTTAATTGGATTGGGCGTTTTTTTAACGGCCATTTACACATATGATTTTAATGTGATCAATAACTCTATAACTACCACCACGGCAGATATTGGTGTCGGACTACTAAGCTATGGGGCCGGCGGGTTTATATTGCCATTCGAGGTGATTAGTGTACTCTTATTGGCTGCAATGATAGGAGCCATAGTAATTGCCAAAGGGGAAAAATTAACCGAGAAAAATAATCAACCATAATGATACCTGGAATAAGCATATATGAAATTCTTACGGTAACTTCAATCCTATTTTTTATCGGGGTATATGGCTTTATCACAAGAACCAATCTGATCTCCATTTTAATTTCCGTTGAATTAATTCTAAATGCCTCAGTAGTAAACTTCGTGGTCATTAATAAGTATTTGTTTCCTGAAGTCCTGCAGGGCGTTTATTTTTCAATTTTTATTATCGCCGTAGCAGCTGCAGAAACAGCTCTTGCCGTCTCTATTATTATTAATCTATACAGGCAAATTAGCTCCGTGGAAGTCAAGGACATTGAAACTATGAAATACTAATCCAACCGAGTATGAATCTAAACTACGTAATCTTAATTCCACTAATACCGCTGGCGGTATTTTTGATCCTCGGGCTTTTTTATAGTAAAATTAAACCGGCGATTTCCGGATATGTAGGGGTTTTGGGATTACTTGTTTCCACCTCCCTGTCATTATATACAGCCTATAATTACTTTTTTGTAATCGGGAAAACAGAAGGGATTTATCAAACTATTGTTGAAAAAACAGTTTGGATGAATTTTTCAGATAGCCTTCGAATTGATATGGGGATTCTGGTAGATCCTATTTCTGTTATGTTGTTAATTGTAGTATCTGTTATATCCCTAATGGTTCATATTTATAGTAGAGGATATATGAAGGGTGATCCGGGCTACACTAAATACTTTGCATTTCTATCCTTGTTCACATTTTCCATGTATGGCTTGGTTTTGGCAACCAATCTATTCCAAATTTACATCTTCTGGGAATTGGTTGGTGTATCCTCCTATTTATTAATAGGTTATTATTATACCAAGGAATCTGCGGTTGCCGCAGCTAAAAAGGCCTTTATTGTTACTCGTTTTGCAGATCTGGGCTTTCTAATAGGAATCTTGATTATTGGTTACTATACCGGGACATTTGATTTTGAAACTTTGAACAATCCTGAAGGGGCCAGCATTTTAAACTGGGCATCCACATCGTTCATGGGCCTATCTGCACTTACATGGGCGCTGATTTTGATCTTTATCGGCGGGGCCGGAAAATCGGCAATGTTCCCCTTGCATATATGGTTACCGGATGCTATGGAAGGACCAACACCGGTTTCTGCATTAATCCACGCGGCTACCATGGTTGTTGCAGGTGTTTACCTGGTAGCTCGTTTATTTCCTATGTACTATTTTATTGAAGATGGCTTTGCATTAAATATTGTGGCCTTCGTAGGAGCTTTTACTGCTCTTTTTGCCGCTGTAATTGCAATCACACAAACAGATATCAAACGGGTCCTGGCATTTTCAACCATGTCGCAATTGGGCTATATGATGATGGCCCTGGGGGTTTCAGGATACGAAGGGCATGAAGGATTGGGCTATATGGCATCTATGTTCCATCTGTTTACTCATGCCATGTTTAAGGCATTGTTGTTTTTATGCGCTGGTTCTGTGATTCATGCTATCCATAGTAATTTCCTTAAGGACATGGGGGGATTACGAAAGTATATGCCAGTTACTAATATTACATTTTTAATAGCGGCCCTGGCCATTGCAGGGGTGCCCCCTTTAGCCGGATTTTGGAGTAAAGATGAAATTCTTGTAGCTGCTTTTGAACACAATAAGTTCCTGTATATCATTGGATTATTCGTAGCCGGTCTTACCGCATTTTACATTTTTAGAATCTATTTTGGAATATTTTGGGGAAAAGAAGGGGCTTACCAAAATAAACCACACGAATCTCCATGGTCTATGACTACTCCGCTTTTAATATTAGCCTTTTTAAGTATTGTGGGTGGGTTTATTCCATTTAGTGAATTTATTAGTGCAGATAAAACTGGGTTTGAAACTCATATTAATTATCCATTAGCCGCCATTGCAGTATTTGCCGGACTCATTGGAATTGGTCTTTCCTGGCTATTTTATAAAAAAGAAAATGAACTGGCAGA
>NZ_JBATGR010000101.1:0-3979 GCF_049665975.1 Eudoraea sp. | reverse complement strand
ATTTACGGGTTTAGAAGTAATGGGGCAACTACCAGTTAAACACCCAATTTCAACATAGTAGGTATATCCCGCGACCGCTCCAATGATTATACCTAATATTGTGATTATTATTGCCTTTTTATTCATTTTGGATTGAATGACATTTTACCTGTTATCCCATTTTCAATATCAATAACGCCCATTGGTCATTGGGTCTGCTTCTGAAATTACTCATATCTAGGGTACTTTTAATTTATAGAGCAAAATTATCGAGGGATTATCCAATTAAACATGACCTAGGTCAGTGATAACAACTTTTGCAAAAAATAATATAGACTATGTACTTCCATTAGGCTCTTGTCAAGCTCCCTAATTGATATTAATCATTGTAGACTTTGACTAGGCTACTTAAATTGCTTTCCATTAGAACCAAAAGAAAAATGAACACTCATGAATGCTTGAATTTGCTTGCCGAGTTCTCTTCAGAAATACGGAAGCTCACGCTAAAAAGGCTCGATGAAGTACCGGAAGGATTTATCAATTGGAGACTGAACAATACCGCTATGAGTTTTGCGGACATTGTACAACATCTCATTAATGTTGACGAACTTTTTTTGAATATTGCGACAACCCATGAGAAAAATTTTAAGTGGACATTGGGTTCTGAGGAACCCCACCTGCACGTTGATGAGGCAACTTATGAGGCAATGCTTAAAAAATTAGAGGAGTTTCAACTCAAACGCCATTCGGTTATTCGTTCCCTTAAAGATGCTGCTGTTAATGAACAAATTACAGATGATAAAGGAGAAAATATGACACTGTGGTGGTTTCTAATGAGACAAGTCTTGGAACATGAAGTCTATCATAGGGGACAGATAGCAGCTTACCTTAAAATCCTAAAGGGAGAGTCCACTAAATTCAAATAAGCCTCCATATTTCGATTGTTTTTTTGTCGTCTGCACAAAAACAATCGAAAAACCTGATCTAGGTCATATAAAAGTTCCTTGAAGGTTCATAGTTTTGGAATCAATCTAAAAAAGAAATCGAGTTGAAAACAATTTTATTTGCCACCGATTATTCCCAAAATTCCGTCGCCGCTTTAAAGTATGCCCATAAAATGAGTACACAATTGGGTTCTCGCTTGATGGTTACCCATGTATTTGATTATCCAACAGTATTGGGTACAAAAGTTGAGGAACCATTCCCGCATCTTGAGGAAGACGCGTTTAAAGAGCATCATACTAAACTCCAGGAATTTTGTGTGACACACTTAGGAGTAGGGCTGGATGAAGTTAATATTCAGTTAGAGGCTATTGAACATAAATCTGTTATAAACGGGATAATAGATAAAACCAAAGATAGTAACCCTTCCTTACTGGTTGTTGGGATGAAAGGAGGAAGTACTCTAAGGGAGTTTTTGATGGGAAATACTACGAAGCAACTTATCAATAAAGCCCCTTGTCCGGTTCTGTCAATCCCTGCCGATACAAGCTTTAATAAAATTGGAACAATTGTATATGCTACAGACTTTGAAGAAGAGGACATACGTATAATTAAAAACCTGATTGAAATTGCAAAACCTTTTAATGCCGAAATCAAAACAGTTCATGTTTCATCTGAAAAAGAATATGCAGGTAAACAGCGAAAGGAATGGTTTGTAGAAAAACTAAAGAACGAAATAAACTACCCAAGGGTCAACTTTGAGGTATTGTTTTCCGAAGATACTTTTGAAACACTAAGAATTTACTTGGGCGATGTAGGCGCAGATATTGTAGCGATGGTAGAAAGACAACAAAGAAGTCTTCTAAAAAATATTTTTCATCATGATCTTGTCAAAAAGATGGAATCCTATGGAAAAATACCATTAATTACTTTTCATGAAAGTAATTATCAATAATTCGAGTTTAGAGTAAAAAAAATTTAAAACAGTTAACCAATGGCCAGAAGGATATTTAGGATAGTAATAGCATTATCAATCGCATTAGCAATTTATCTTTTTATTTCAAAAGACGCGAACTCCAAAGTCTTTTCGATCATAATGACCAGCCTCACCTTTCTGCTATTCAGCTTTGGAATACATGGGCTTATAGCACATTCATTGAACCCTAAATCAAAAGGGAATATAATTGTTTATCCCATATTAATGTGGGCTCTTTGGGCAATCCTATTTTTGTTGTTCGTATTTTTTGTAATTCCTATTTATTGTCCTGATTTTTTGCTTGATATATGGTAACATTTATTATTCAAACATGAGGCAAATATTATTAAAATTAAGCATATGGATAACTTAAAGACGCTATTGACGGAGATAACCCGTTTAACCTATAATATTGAAACGAACTATCCCGAACTCTATCGGTTTTTGGACGAAAATCCTATGACCATTCCCGCTACCAAACATCCTCATATCGATAGTGCTGTCTTAGGGGAATATCTTGAGAGTTTAAAAGGGTTACTGCAACATCATTTGGAAACGCATAAGAACAAAAAATAAACAAAGGAATGGGAGAAATAGCCACATCCAATAGACAGATTACCTTGTATTATAGTTCTAAGTCTAACAGAGCAAAACAAACCTTGGCCTACGCGAAGGCTGAAGGATTGCCCATACAGGAAATCGATATTTTGAAAACACCCCTGACCGGAACACAGGTTACTGAACTTGCTGACCGACTTAATATGGAGATTTCGGATCTGGTAAATCAAGATCATCCCTCCTATAAATCCCGTTTTGAACATCATGATTTTTCTTCTAATGACTGGATTAAAATGATTCAGCATAATCCAGAGATTATGAAACAGCCTATAGCGCTAAGAGGAAATATTACCATCTTGGTGGAAACCCCTACGGACATTATTAAAATATAATCTGAATGATTAGTACTAGGATTAATCTGCTATAAACAAAATTAAGATTTCAAAATATTTATATTTGCACAACGAAAGTTACTTTGACCTAATTCAAATCATAACAAGTTCACAAATCGTCAACATCGATTGTGAAAATTAGCAAAGAGTCGATTCTGACTGACTTCAGAACCATAGGTTCCGACCCCAGCCAGGTCACCAGAGAAAGTAAAACCCACCGATCAGGTGGGTTTTTTATTTTGAAGGAAATCCAAGCTTGCTTGAGATTTCAGGAGAAATATAAAACAGCAAGCGTCAGCTTGCGTGGTTTTGCTTTTTAACCTCGCCCCCGCCAACTGGCCCCTCGTGGTAAAAGTTCACGGGACTTTTACTGATTCCCTCGGTCCGGGTCAGACGACCAAATATGTCAACAGAAACCTTGGTGAAGGTTGAGGGAGTCAACCCCAGCTGAGAAAAAAAATTCCAGGCACCAAATTCAAATTATTCTTTTAAATAAACAGATCTTATTATGCATCTCTTGAATAGCTCTTAATACTTCACATTTTGAAGCGGGGTATTCATCCAGTAATCATCAAAATTATCGGGCTTTACAATGGTTTGATCTTTGAAAATAGGGATGTCTTTTCTCATAAACAGAGTGTCCTTTAAGACGCTCCCATTAGACTTTATTTCCTGAACAAAAAACTCTCTGAACTGCCTGTATGTTACATATTCCTTATCATTTATTAGGTTGGATTCCAAACCTCCATCACCTGTTATTCCCATATCTCTCAAACCTGTTACTTCTATGCTTAATATATCCAATAGCTCTAGTCTTTTTCTTTTAGCAGCACTTAATTCGTAGGTCATATTTAAAAATTCACTTCTATCCATATCAGGGTATACGAACACGGTTTTCTGATCTATCCTTATTCTATCAATTTGAATTTTCTTTCCTTTAAATTTAAAATTGTAAAATTTTTTTTCCATGGCATATACTGGGTCAACGGAATTATTAAAAGTCAATAGAAAGCATTCGCAATTCATATTAGCTACTGTTTCTTTCAGAATAAACTTTGGTGGCTGACTAACTTCAAAATTATTAGAAAACGAAATGTAATTCAAATACATTTTATCAAATTTCCTATTGTAC
>NZ_JBATGR010000100.1:0-2328 GCF_049665975.1 Eudoraea sp. | reverse complement strand
GAACATACCAAAATTTCTTACTTGTAAAATTTGGATAAATCTTAATCAAAAGAAATACTATTTAGCTTAAAATCCCCCAAAGGCCAATGATAACCCCAAGGGCTATTAATGCCAGTAATACTTCTAAGCTAATATTTAATACAGAAAGAATAGTGTTTAATACGGGATGTTTGTTTGAATCTGATTCCATAGCAACTGTTTTTAAATTCATATTTTTCTTAGTAATAAGTTACGATTTTGTGTGGTCACTGTCCCCCTAATTGTTGTGAAAGCACTAAAAGTTGTGGTTTAGGCGTACTTTTTATGCATTTCATCGGGAAATTGAATTTTCCGGCCTAAATAACATGCTCATTTTCTATTATCCAATTCTTCCACAATAAGCTCGTTAAGAAATTCATTTTTAGACAGAAGGGCCTTGTGAAATTCCATAGCCTCCTTGTGTTTTACAAGATACATGGCATTTATCCATTCTTGTTCTCTGAATTTTTCTGAAGTTGGGTCATTAATATATTCCCATTCATTAGGATTAAACATATAGGGTTTGTCAAAGATAAATGCGCGCTTTTTTGAATACTTACTGTTATATACTCTAGCCGAACTTAATAAACGGGAATGGTAATCATTAAATTCCTTAATTCTTGAAGCGGCATATTCATAATCTCTGTGCAGTGCAATTAAGCTGTCTTTTACTTGTTGATTTTTAAATATACTTAATTTTCCCGCATTGTTTAGTTCTAAATAGGTTGAATTCTGTACCACCAAATTTTCCGTTCTATCCGTAAATAGTTCCACTAATGCAACATAGTCTTCCTTACTCTTTTGTTCTTCGTAAGCCTTGTGAATGTATTGATAACTCAAATTCATAACTTCATTACATTCAACTATTTGTCGATTGAAGTAACGCGTATCTGCTTTAAGGTCAGTAAGAATGCGCTCCAAATATTCCAGCTCCAATACTTCTTCTTTGCGATCTTCATTCCAATTATTTATGCTCAATGCTATGAGTATCCCAACCACTACCAGTATAATTTCTCCCATGGCATATAGTAGATATTTGCTGAACTTGTCAGTTAAAAGACGATGTCGGATTTTTTTAAAAAACACAAGCATTTTTTATCTATGGTTCGGTGAGAAACTGTTTCCCAAATTGGCACCCTGTAATATGGGCAGGAACTAGGTTTTCTTTAAGCAGTAAATTTCTGAAATAGGTATCATGCAGGAAATGATCAGGATCATCTGCGCTTAGAAGTAATCAAGTCTATATGTTAGGCTGGATTATTGTTTGAATTTTTAAAATCCAACAGTTTAACGTCTGTTGTGGCCTTGTTCAATGTGAGAAATTAATGGAGTATGAGTATTTTATAATGATTGGCTATAGCGCGTCACTATTATGTAGGGATACACTTACATTTTATATTCAATTTATTCCCTACCTTGAGTTTTCGTAAATAATCTAACTAAAAATAAAACCAAACATGAAAGCATTCAATCGATATTTATTAGGAACAGCCCTTTTATTAATTTGCTTTGGAACTAGTCTGTACAGCCAGGGCGCGTCTCATGTAATTATATTAACTGTGGACACTGAGGCCTTAAATCAGAATGATCCTGCCGCTGCCCGTACTTTTAATGTGGCTGATGAAAGCGTTACCGTTGTTGAGGTAAGTGAACCGGCTAAAGATTTTACAATTCTGGTTAAACCCGAAGACTTTGTAGAATGGGAAGGAGTTACTACTTCCGGGGAAGAGGTTGATATTGAGATGATAGAATTTAAATCTGGGGGCAAGAGTAAAAATATATTTGCCAAGACGAAAAATAAAGGTGCAAAGAAAAACGGAGCCAAAAAGAAGGTAAAGGAAAAAGTTAAGAAGAACGCTGCAAACAAGGAGTATATCTATGCCATTCATTTTATGGTAGATGGGGAAATCTACCAGTTCGACCCAAAAATTAAGGCTCAATAATATTAAGGAAAACAAGCAAGCCTTTGCGGTCAAAAATGGAATACCTTTCAGATAAAGAAAAGCCCGGGCTAACCCGGGCTTTCTTTTTTGGGAATACAGGTAATTTTAGATATATATAGTATATTTCTAATATTAATCTCTTTAAATAAATAGGATAAGTATGGAATATCCTCTTTTTTTGTTTGAAAGATATAATTAAAGTAGATGAAACTGAATAAAATAAGCTTGATTGTCTTTGTTTTGATCATTACCGTGACCTTACATGGTTTGAATGCACAGGCGACACATGAAATAACCCTTAACGTAGACACAAAGAATCCAAACCCCGGAAAGGCTTGCTTCTTTAAGGCGGGCAATAGTACTACTG
>NZ_JBATGR010000099.1:0-19192 GCF_049665975.1 Eudoraea sp. | reverse complement strand
GTATAGGCTTGGATCCACCATCTTACCTTGCTAAAGGAGATTTGGTTGAGTTAAGTATTGAAGGGCTTGGAACTCAGAAACAAAGAACGATTTAAATATTTATTGAGAGTGCAGAAAGCAAATCTTGTTTATGATGCAAAGGCAACTCTTGGAGAAGGTCCTTTTTGGGATGATGAATCTGGGCAGCTATTTTGGGTTGAGATATAGGCGGGGGTCCTTCATAGGTATGACATAAATACCGCTAAGAATACTGAATGGGGTTTTGATGAAATGATAGGTGCGGTAATCCCGGTTAGTACGGGAAAGTTACTTTTGGCGATGGAGACTGGCATTGCCTCCTTTAATTATCGGACCAATGAACTCAAGCGCCTTGCTGTCCTGGAAAACTCCGATCGAAATTTAAGGTTTAACGATGGTAAATGTGATTCTAACGGCAACTTTTGGATAGGAACCATGCACAAAAATCTTAAACGTGGTTATGGTAATCTATTTAAGCTGGATAAAGATTTAAAAGTGTCCTTAGAAATTAAGAATACATCAATTTCAAATGGGATGTCTTGGTCTCCCGATAAGACCAAGTTTTATTATATTGATACTGCCGTTTATGAGGTTTGGGAATATGATTTTGATATTTCTGGCAGTGAAATTTCTAACCGGAGAACCCTATTCAAAATCCCTGAATCTTATGGTGGAGGGGATGGAATGACAATTGACCAGGAAGGGATGCTATGGATTGCTCATTGGGGTGGTGGTTGTGTAAGACGCTGGAACCCAAAAACAGCAGAAGTTGAAGATATAATTGTTGTTGATGCGCCTCATGTCACTTCCTGCTGCTTTGGGGGAAAAGACCTGAAAACGTTATATATTACAACAGCCCGGACTGGCATGTCAGAAGAAAGTCTTAGGTTATACCCGCATAGTGGAGGGCTCTTTAGCTATAAGGCAAAAATTGGTGGTTTTAAGGTTAATTGTTTTAAAGGTAATCTATGATCTTCACAGGAATAAAGGAAAAAGTGGCAATTATAACCGGGGCAGGTATAGGAATAGGGTATGCCATTGCTGAGTTATTGCTGAAAAATGGTGCAAGAGCAGTTCTAAATGAACTAGATGAAAAGGTGGCCGAGAACAAATTGATGAGTCTGAAGCAAAAATTTCCCGACAGTTGTTCAGTTTTTATTGGCGATGCAGGAGATGTTCAGGTTGTCGATAGGCTTGTTCATTTTGCATTGGAACAATATGACAGAATAGATTTTGTTATTCCAAATGCCGGAATAACCCTATTTGGGGATTTCTTTAAATTTAAACCACAGGAATTCGACAAAGTAATAGGGCTTAATTTGAAAGGTGCTTTTTTTCTGGTGCAGAAAACCGGAGAAATTATGAAAAAACAAGGGGATGGGGGCCGAGTAATTCTGATGTCCTCTATTACGGGAATCAAGGGATATCCAGATTTAACAGCCTATTCAATGACCAAAGCTGCCTTGCAAATGATGGCAAAAAGCCTGGTGCTTGCCCTGGCGCCTTACCAAATTACCGTTAATGCAATTGCTCCGGGTGCAACCCTTACTGAGCGTACAAAAGAGGAAGAGCCAGACTATGCCGGAACCTGGGGTAAACTAATCCCAAGAGGTATCGTTGGCAAACCAAATGATGTGGCAGAAGCCTGTCTTTTTCTTCTTTCAGAAGGGGCAGCGCATATAAATGGCCAAACCTTGGTCGTAGATGGTGGTTGGACGGCAATTGGCCGTTATCCCGAAGACCTGGAGTAGTTTATGCTATAATATCAAAAAAAAAGATTCTTTCATTCTTGTTTCATTTCTATTATTTTAAATTAGTGGCCTCTTAAAAAAAACTCTTTTATGTCAAGTAAATACAATACATGGTATCATCCTTATAAAACCAACACAAAATATAAAAAAAAGGCAGCTTATTTTAGTATGGAATTTGGTATTCATCAGGCTCTTAAGATCTATTCCGGAGGCCTCGGATATCTAGCAGGATCTCATATGATTTCAGCAATGGAATTGAAGCAAAATATGATAGGCATAGGAATGCTTTGGAAATATGGATATTATGACCAGGGCCGAAACACGGACCAGACCTTACAAACTAGTTTTATTGAAAAACATTATAATTTCCTTGAAGATTCCGGAATAGAGGTAGAGGTAAAAATTCACGATAACCCATCCGTTAAAGTACGGGCATACGTTCTAAAGCCAGAAGTGTTTGGCTCTGTTCCAATTTATCTGCTTACCACAGACGTCCCTGGTAATGACCATTTGTCTAAAACCATTACAGACCATTTATACGACAACAATACATTAACACGTATCTCGCAAAATATTGTTCTTGGCATTGGAGGCGCCAAGGTGGTACAGGAATTAGGCGGGGCAGATATATATCATTTAAATGAAGGACATGCATTGCCTGCATTTTATTACCTGCGTAATATTGGAATTACCAAAAACCAAATGTTCTTTACCACACATACACCCGAAAAAGCTGGTAATATGGAGCGAAATGGGCATCTTCTGAATAGTTGTGGTTTCTTTGGAAGAACGCTTACGGAAGAAGAGCTTCAAAAAGAAGTGGTAAATGATGATATGCTAAACTATACGGTTTCCGCACTTAGAATGGCTAAAAGGGTCAATGCTGTTTCCAAACTCCACGCTGTTGTAGCTAACAATATGTGGAATAGCTTTAAGGGGACAAGCAAAATTATCCCTATAACCAATTCCCAAAACCAGCGTTTTTGGCAGGATGGCGTTCTTGCTAAGGCATGGAAGAGCCTTAATGAAAAGGCGTTTAAAAAGCGAAAAATAGAATTAAAATCCCAGCTTTTTGATGTTGTGTTAGATCAGACTGGGAAACTTTTTGATCCCAATGTTCTTACCATAGTCTGGGCAAGAAGATTTGCTCAATATAAACGGGCAGATCTATTATTATATGATCTTGAGCGTTTCGAAAAACTTGCTTCTTCAGTGAACTATCCAATTCAGGTTATTTGGGCAGGGAAACCATATCCTACAGATTATTATTCTATAGACATGTTTAATCACCTTGTAAATTATACAAAATTTAAAACGAATATGGCGGTCCTTATTGGATATGAAATGGAACTTTCCCGAAAGCTTAAAACAGGTTCAGATGTGTGGTTGAATACTCCCCGAATTACCAGGGAGGCTTCTGGCACCAGCGGGATGACAGCTGCTATGAATGGCTCCATAAACTTAACAATTAACGACGGCTGGATTCCTGAATTTGCTGATGATGGAGAAAATTCATTCGTTCTTCCCGAAGCGGATTATAAATCTCCTGCCTGGGAACAGGATAAATTTGACAGTGAAAATCTCTATAATACCCTTGAAAAACGAGTTCTTCCAATTTTTTATGACAATCCGAAGAAATGGCAGGAAATGGTTTTTAAAGGAATAGATGGCGTTGTACCAGCCTTTACAAGCCGCAGAATGGCTGATGAGTATTACAATATTCTTTATAAATAGAAGAGAATGCCTGCTAGTCTTTTTAATTAGGAAAAATGAATGCTGAGCTTAAAGATTTTATAGGCGCGCTCATAGGAACCAAAGTTAAAAATTGTGTGCCTGTTTCCGGCGGAGATATTTCCAGGGCATATGTCCTACATACAAATTCTGATCGTGTATTTTGCAAAATCAACAGTTCTTCCGCAGCGAAATCTATGTTTGAAGCAGAAGTAGATGGCTTAAAGGCTATTGACCAAACTAAAACTGTAAAAACTCCACTAGTTTACTCTGTTAATGCACTGGAAAAAGGAGCTTGTTTGTTAATGGAGTATGTGGCCTCCAAAAACCCGGAAGTAAAGGATTTGGAAAAGTTTGGAGTTCAACTTGCGGCAATGCCTCAAGTGGGTTCCAATTTTTATGGTTGGGAAAATCCAAATTTTATTGGGAATTTGCCGCAGTCAAACCAGAAACATGATGATTGGATTTCATTTTATTTAAAAGAACGTTTAGGCCCCCAATTTCAAACTGCTATCAATCGCAGGTTCCTGACAACAGAAGATGTTCCGAACGCTGATAAACTTCAATCTGTTATTAGCGCCTATTGTACAGATGTTAGGCCATCTATGTTGCATGGCGATCTATGGAGCGGCAATTACTTAATCGCCGAAAATGGCGAGCCTTATCTTATAGATCCGGCTGTATATTTTGGACATAGCGAAATGGACTTGTCCATGTCGCGCCTTTTTGGTGGTTTTGGCTCTTCTTTTTACTCTTCATATTTTGAAATTAACCCTTCCCAACAAGGTGAATCTAATCGTATGGCAATCTATCAGCTTTATTATTTGCTGGTTCACCTCAACTTATTTGGAAAATCCTATTACAAATCTGTTAAAAAAATCCTGCAAGTACATTTCTGATAAAATCTGTATTGCTAATGTGATAATATCGCTAGCTAAATTTAGATTCTTTTAATACTTTTAAAAACAGCAAAGTATAGAAGAATGATTTTAAGGAATTACTATTGTATTGGCTTATTTATAGCCCTCTTTGTTTCTGGTTGTCAAAATTCAGAAAAACCCGTTGAGGAGAAATCAAAATACATTACCTGGTCTTCTTACTTAGGAGGCCCGGATAGAAATCACTTTTCCACCCTTTCCAAAATAACGAAAGAAAATGTAAGTAAGCTGAAAATTGCCTGGCGATATGAAGCCCCGGACTATGGCCAAATGCAAATGAATCCCATAGTTGTAGATACCATTTTATATGGTGTTACGGCAGCTCTTAGGGTAGTTGCTCTTCAGGCTGAAACCGGCAAAGAAATCTGGCGCTATGGTGATTCTTTGCAAGTGTGGCATTCAACCAGCAGGGGTGTTTCCTATTGGGAGGAAGGAGAAGATAAACGAATTCTGTTCACAAAAGGTCCTGAATTATTTGCGCTAAACGCCATCACTGGAAAACCCATTATGGAATTTGGGGTTAATGGGAAGGTTGATTTACATAAAGGTATGCCAGAAACGGCAAAAGATAAGTTTGTTATATCAAATACACCAGGGACAATTTTTGAAGACCTAATTATTATGCCATTAAGGGTTTCTGAGGATGTGGGCGCTGCGCCCGGGAACATTATGGCATTTAATATTAAAACAGGAAAACTTGAGTGGGTTTTTCATACCATTCCTCTTTCGGGGGAGGCGGGTAGTGAAACCTGGGAAGATACAAACCCCTTGGTTGGAGCTGCAAACAATTGGGCGGGAATGGCGGTTGATGAAGCCAGAGGTATTATTTACGTACCTACAGGTTCTGCTGCTCCGGATTTTTTTGGAGGCATACGAAAAGGAAGTAATTTATTTGCCAATTGCCTGCTGGCTTTGGATGCAAAAACAGGCAAGCGACTATGGCATTTTCAACTCACACATCACGATATTTGGGATAGGGACCCGCCGGCACCTCCTAATTTAATTACTATTACCAGAAGTGGTAAAAAAATACCGGCTGTGGCCCAGGTTACAAAACAGGGTTATGTATATGTTTTTCACAGAGAAACCGGCGAACCCTTGTTTGATATTGATGAAGTACCTGTCCCCGCCTCGTCTCTAAAAGGAGAAAAAGCGTGGGAAACACAGCCATTTCCGGTTTCTCCCAAGCCCTTTGCGCGTCAGTCTTCAGAATTAACAGAAAATGATGTCAACCCTTATGCTAAAAACCAGGAAGAACTAAAGGCAATTCTAAATAACGCAGATAAGCGTATATATGCACCGCCCGGCCTGAATCCGGTTTTGCTATTCCCAGGATATGATGGTGCGGCCGAATGGGGAGGTGCTTCAGCTGATCCGGAAAATGGTGTTATATATGTTAATTCCAATGAAATGCCGTGGATCATGCAAATGGAAGAAAACATACCTGATCTCGAAGGTCTTTCCTATGGCGAAAGTGTTTATCAAAAATACTGTGCTGTTTGTCACCAAAAAGACAGGAGTGGAATGGCTGCAAGTGGATTTCCGTCTTTGATAAATATTAGCGATAAATTAAGTAAAGAGGAGTTGCTTAAACAAATTAAACTTGGAAAAGGTATGATGACCGGTTTTCCTCAGTTAACATCAATAGAAAAAGAAGGTCTTGGCAGTTTTCTGATGGATGAAAATGACAAAAAAGAGGTAGGATCCAACCTTGCTGCGTCTGAAGAAATTCTCTATAAACATAAGGGGTACAATAAGTTTTTGACCAGTGATGGTCTTCCGGCTATTTCACCTCCATGGGGAACCCTCCATGCTATTGATCTCAATTCAGGAGAATTTATCTGGTCTGTACCCTTCGGTGAAACTCCCGAATTAAAAAATCAGGGATATCCAACAACCGGAACTGAAAATTATGGCGGCGCCGTTGTTACAGAAAATGGCCTGTTATTTATAGGGGCCACTAAAGACGGTTACTTCAGGGTGTTCGACAAACATAACGGAAAGGTTCTTTGGGAATATAAGTTACCCGCTGCGGCTTTTGCAACACCAGCAATGTATCAGGTTAATGGGAAACAGTATATTGCTATTGCCTGTGGAGGGGAAAAATTGGGCACAGAAAAAGGAAATCAAATAGTGGCGTTTTCTTTAGATTAGTATAACCCGTTTTAGAATAGTGATGCCTTGTGCCGCCTAAATTAAGGGGTTTGGTTTTAGATATATAAAAAGCATGCTATTTTTAAACCTTAGTGTTAAACAAACTGAATATGGGAAAAACTAAAATCCTTGTTGTGGGTTGTGGAAATATGGGAACCAGCCACGCCCGTGCTTACGACAAACTAGCTGGGTTTGAAATTGTGGGTTTAGTGAGTAGAACACCACAGAGCCGGGAGCGACTTTCTGATGAATTGGGTGGCTTGCCTAAATTTGGCGATTTTACAAAGGCCTTAGCCACTACCAAACCCGATGCTGTCGCCATAAGTACTTATCCGGATACCCACGCGGCCTACGTAAGAGAAAGTCTGGCAGCAGGTGCGCATGTGTTTGTTGAAAAACCTATAGCCTTAACAGTCGAAGAGGCTGAAGAACTCGTTAAATTGGCAAAAAGAAAAAAGAAAAAATTAGTTGTTGGTTATATTTTAAGGGTTCACCCGGCCTGGAAAAAATTTGTGGAAACGGCGCAATCCCTTGGTAAACCACTGGTGATGCGCATGAACCTTAATCAACAAAGCTCTGAAGACCAGTGGTATACTCACAAACAACTAATGCAATCTATGTCGCCAATTGTTGATTGCGGGGTGCATTACGTTGATATTATGTGTTTAATGACGAGGGCAAAACCTGTGAGTGTAAGTGCTATTGGAGCCCGGTTAACAGAAGAGATAAGTGCTGATATGTATAATTACGGGCAGCTACAAGTACGTTTTGATGACGGTTCTGTTGGTTGGTATGAAGCGGGTTGGGGACCTATGATTAGTGAAACCGCGTTTTTTGTAAAGGATGTAATTGGGCCCAAAGGCTGCGTTTCAATTGTGGATGAAAAAAAGGGCGATTCAGATGATATTGAGGGACATACTAAAACCGGAGGGTTAATTTTACATTTTAGCGGATTGGATGCAAAGGGGAAATTTCTAAAGAAAGACGAGTTAATAAATACCGAGGATGAGCCCGATCATGACGGGCTATGTTTACTGGAACAAGAATATTTCTTAAAATCTATTGAGGAAGATCTTGACTTAACCAATCATTTATCTGATGCTATCAACAGCTTAAAAATAGTTCTTGCGGCGGATAAATCTTTTAGAACGGGCGAAACAGTTCGTCTGTAAATTATATGCGTGTTTTTGATATAATATATTCCCGGCAACTTATAAAACCATGATAGATCTTTTCCAAAAAGCCAAATTATATAAAGACAGAACTGCTATTGTTTCTAATGGAAACAATTACACCTATCAAGAATTGTTGGTCCAATCATCTGTTGCTGCCTCCAATATTTTAAATAATTCACCAGATTTAAATGAATCCAGGATAGCCTATTTAGTACCTCCCTCCTTTGAATATACGGCCGTTCAATGGGGAATATGGGCAGCAGGTGGAATTGCAGTGCCCTTATGTGTACAACACCCATTGCCGGCATTGGAGTATGTTATAGCAGATTCCGGCGCCAAAATTATAATAGTACATGAAGATTTTCAGGATGTTCTTGAACCACTTAAAGCAAACTCAGGCCTGTTTATCATTCCTTTAATGGAGATCTTTAAAAAGAATTCTTCAACCCTTCCTGAGATATTACCCAGCAGAAGAGCTATGATGTTGTATACCAGTGGAACCACAAATAAGCCCAAAGGCGTGGTAACCACTCATGCTATTATACAATCTCAAATTACAACCCTGGTGGAGGCGTGGGAATGGCAAAAGGAAGATTATATTCTAAATATTCTGCCGTTGCACCATGTTCATGGTATTATCAATGTATTGAGTTGTGCGCTATGGAGCGGTGCGTGTTGTGAGTTTCATTCAAAATTCGATGCTGAAAAAGTTTGGCGGGTTATTCTATCAGGAAAGATGACTCTTTTTATGGCTGTTCCTACAATTTACTATAAGTTAATTACCTTTTGGGAGGGCCAAAATACAGAGAATCAACTCAAATTGTCTGAAGCAGCATCCAGGTTACGGCTAATGGTTTCCGGATCTGCTGCCTTGCCGGTTCCTGTTCTAGAAAAGTGGAAGTCTATTACCGGGCAAATTCTGCTGGAGCGCTATGGAATGACAGAAATTGGCATGGGGCTTTCAAATTCATATCGGTCAGAGAGACGCCCGGGATATGTTGGGCTTCCATTACCCGGGGTAGAGTTGCGCTTAGCAGATAAGGATAATAACATTGTTGATGAAGGAGCGCCTGGAGAAATTCAAATTAAAGGAGCTTGTGTGTTTAAAGAATACTGGCAAAAAGAAGAAGCTACAAAAAATGCCTTTACTGAGGACGGTTGGTTTATAACCGGCGATATTGCAATGTTTCATCGTGGGATGTACAAAATTTTAGGCCGTGATAGTGTAGATATAATTAAATCTGGCGGGTATAAGATCTCAGCCTTAGAAATTGAAGACGTCTTAAGAGCGCACAATGACATAGATGATTCTGCTGTAATTGGAGTAGAAGATGAAGAATGGGGAGAGATAGTTGCAGCCTGTTTGGTTTCAAATAAAAAGTCTTTGGATTTTGATGAAATTTCTAAATGGCTTAGAACAAAGTTGCCTGCTTATAAAATTCCACGCAAATATATCCTTCAAAATAAACTCCCAAGAAATGTTTTAGGTAAAGTAACCAAAAAAGAACTTAAACCGCTTTTCTAATATGGATTTTTTAACCCTGTTTCCTTATGTAGGTATCATCTTATTGGTTGTCATAAATACCATTCTGGTTATGAAAAGAGATATTAAAGTAGACCGGAATGAGGATGATAGCCCGGCAATGTAATGGACTATTTCAAAGAACATTATATAACACTAATCCTTACAGCAGTTTATGTTGCGGGTTGCCTGTATATCGGATGGCATTTTAAGAAGAAAGCAAAGCGGGGTGTAGAGGGTTATTTTGTTGCTAAAAGGGAAATTCCTGGTTGGGTTATTTCTCTTGCTTTTTTCTCAACATCAGCAAGTACTAACACTTATATTGGTCAGGCCGGTATATCGTTCCAATATGGGCTTTCATGGGCTTGGATGGGGTTAATTTGGACGTTTTTCTGTGTAATTTCATGGCAGCTCTTAGGGCCTAGAATGAGGTATCAAACAGCGCGCTTGAAATCTTTTACAATTCCCGATTATTTTCATTTACGCTATAAAAGCAGCTTAGCTAAAAGCATACGTGTTTTGTCTGCGTTTATAATCCTTTTTGCGACAATATGGTATATGGTGGGTATAGCCAAAGGATGCGCTCATGTTCTTACTTCTGTTTTGGATGTTCCATATGAATATGGTGCTTTTGCAATCATTTTTATTACTTGTGTATATACTATTTGGGGCGGAATGTATAGTGTTTTGTGGACTGATGCCGTTCAGGGAATTATTATGTTTGGTGTAGCAATAATAATGTTGATGGTCCCTTTTATTTATTTAGGGGGCGTTGATAATGTCCTGGAGAGCATCTCTTACACTGAACACCTTTCAAAATCTGGTAAACCCATAGGTAACGGTCTTGTTGTTTTTGGTAAATTAGTGTCCTTTCTATATATTCTTGGAATTGGGCTCTCGATTGGTATGAAGCAGATTTCAGAGCCTAAAAATCTTATCCGGTTTTACTCTATAAATAATGCAAAAAGTATGCGGTTCGCAATGATCTGGACTCCTATTTTTTTAGGTATTTCTCTTGTTTGCGTTATGGGGCTGGGTGCTTTGGTTCATGGAATGACATCTGTTGAAGAAGCGAATTATCTTATTAATAACACTGATGAAGTTATTGGATTTATGCTAAATAAGTTTGACAATAAACTTGTTAGCGGAATTTGTGTTGCCGGATTATTCGCCGCAGGCATGTCTTCTTTGGCGTCGGTTATCATTATTATAGGAACTGCTTTTGTAAATGACATATGGCATGTCCTAAAACCAATGCCGGTTAACAAAATTATACCCAGGACCAAATGGTTTATGGGAATTTATTGCCTAATGGTCTATGTTCTTACCCTATATCCAATGGCGGGAATAGTAGAGCTCACAGCATTTGCAGGGGCTGTTTTTGCAGCGAGTTTCTTCCCTGCTATTTTTGGTGGTCTTTATTTTAAATGGGGTACAGACCTCGGTGCCCTGGCTTCAATGGTTGTAGGTATGTTGGTAAACATTATCTGGCGATTCGCGTTTCGGTTTAAGTATGCCGAGCTAGAAGATATACACGAGATTATCCCTGCTTTTTTGTTTTCCCTGATAACTTATGTTCTTGTGAGCTTATTAAGTAAAAAACGAAGGCCCGACCAAAAGCACTTGGCCAATGTGTTTGACTAAAGAATTTATTGAAATTACAATATTGTTCGTACAGAAATCAGACTATTCTTTTACCATAAGAATATGTGGAATGTCATCTTCCAGATAAGTTTCTCCAACAGCAGTGAATCCCAATTCATTATAGAATTTTTGTAAATAGGTTTGTGCGGAAATATGTATTGTGTTTGTATTAAAATTATCTTCAACAGCTCTAATGGAGGCTTGCATTATTTCCTTACCAGACCCGCCTTTCCTTGCTGACTTTTTGACTACGACACGGCCTATGCAGGCATGGTCCATATAATCCCCGGGTCTAAAAATTCTGGTGTAAGCTATTATCTCATTTTGATCTCTACCAATAATATGCAAAGCTTTTGTGTCCTTACCGTCCATATCTTGATATACACAATTCTGCTCCACTACAAAAACCTCAGTACGCAATTGAAGAATCTGATATAATTCAAGTATACTTAGTTCTTGAAAAGATTTAATATTAACGTTCATTGCTTAATCCTGTACAATAACTTTTTTACTATCACATTTTCCATATTCCGGCTGAATGTTCAAATGACTTATACCAAATTTATGATAGACTTCTTCTTCAATTTTTTCCAATATCTTATCAAATTCTGAAAGGTTGATGTCTTCGTCAAAATCTATATGTGCTTCCAGGTGTACCTCATTTTCATTTAGCTGCCAGACATGCACGTGGTGTACGTTTTTTATAGATTGAATTTTGGTTATAGTTGCTACTATTTGCTGAATCTCTATGGTGTTAGGGGTAAAAAGCATTAATACTCTCGTAGATGTCTTTAAAAGGTCATAACCCATATAAACCAGATATATTGCGATTAATATAGTTAAGACCGGATCTACCCAATAAAGTGCATAAAATTTCATTAATAAACCTCCTATAAGTACCGCAACAGATGCCATCATGTCTGTAAATAAATGTAGATATGCAGATTTCATGTTCATGTTTACCTCCGCGTCTTTCTTAATTAAAAGAACGCTAAATCCATTTGCTATAATCCCTAACAATGATAACCAAATAACCAGGTTTGATTCAATTTCAACCGGATTTACAAATCTTTCAATAGCCTCTTTTACTAATATTATAGATACTATGATTAAAGTCGACGAATTAACAAAAGCGGCAATTATTTCTGCCCTTTTATAACCAAAAGTCTTGTTAACAGAGGCTTTTCTTTTTGATAATTTGGTTGCTATATAACTTATAACCAAAGAAAGTACATCGCTAAAATTATGGAGGGCATCTGATAATAAGGAGAGGCTTCCGGAAATAATTCCACCAATTACCTGGGCCAGAGTTATTATAATATTGAGGAATATTGTAATAAAAAGGTTTCTTCCTTTTAAATCTTTATGATTATGGGTGTGTGAGTGGGTATGAGAATGTGAGTGGCCCATAAAACTTCTTTAGGAACAAGGTATTTTATCAACCCTTCTCTCGTGTCTCCCACCCTCAAATTCTGTATTAATAAAAGTTTTTACCATATCTAAAGCTTGATTAAGTGAAATAAAACGAGCCGGAAGACTAAGTATATTAGCGTTATTGTGCTCCCTGGCTAATTCTACTATTTCTCTGTTCCAACAAAGCGCTGCTCTAACGCCCTGATGTTTATTAGCCGTCATACTAGCTCCATTCCCGCTACCACAAATGATTATTCCTGAATTGGCATTCCCGTTTTCAACGTCAGCCGCAACAGGATGAATAAAATCAGGATAATCTACACTATCAGTGCCGTCCGTGCCATGATTTATTACTTCTATACGCATAGATTTGAGAAGACCTACGATTGCAAGTTTATATTCCGTACCGGCATGATCATTACCAATTGAAATTTTCATAGTATAAGGGTATTTCAGTTAATACAAAGTTACAAATACCTTTGGTTTAGATTATTTTTAATATTGTTAACATAGTAATTTATAAAAAAACCGTAACTAATTGGTTAACAGATTATTGTTTATTTATCGAATTTGTTAATAACCGGAGGATAAGAAGTGAGTAATAATTTTTATAATCTGCCTTAAAAAATGCTTTACAAAACCTATTGATATTTAAGAAATCTTGTTCTTATTAATTAGTAGAAAGATATTAATAATAAAACTATACTAGTTAACACAAATAGAATATTTAGTTATAAGTAAATTGTGTTGAAACTAGTTATTAATAGTCGTTTATAAAACACTTAAGTAATTGACTCTTAGAATATATAGTAATATTTAAATTGTCAATAAACTCATTTACTTGTTCATAGCAACAATCCTATAAAAAATTTATACGCACTACTAACAAGCAATCATAACCATCATTTTTTTTATAAATTAAATAAAGAAATAATAATAATTGTAATAAGTGTTGATATGTTATTTAGAAAGGGAATTTATCGAAATGTAATTTAGTGAATAGAATGCTATGGATAATAATTCGTAATTTTCCACGCAAATAAAGGATTAAATGTCGAAGAAAAAGAAACGAGCTAAAGGCCATAAAAAAAATGAAATTACTAAGGGTATATTCACTGTCCTGGAAAAGGAGCCATCAAAAAGCTTTAATTATAAACAAGTTGCTTCTAAACTTGAGCTTATTGATACTGAAAGCAGAAATTTATTGATTAGAAGATTAGGTGAATTAAAAAATGAAAAAAGAATACTTGAAAATGAAAGGGGGAAATACCAGGCAATTACAAATGGAAATTATTACCAGGGAAAAGTGGATATTACAGCAAGGGGAAACGCCTATGTTGTTGTTGATGAATTAGAGAATGATGTATTTGTACCCTATAATAGAATAAACAGGGCCTTCCATGGTGATATAGTTGAAGTAGATATATTTAATAAGAAAAGTAATAAAAAACCAGAAGGAGAAATTAAAAAAATTCTGGAGCGAAAAAAGAAAAGATTTGTTGGTATAGTAGATTTACAGAAGACATTCGCTTTTATACGACCTACCGATATAAGAATGTATACAGATATATTTATATCTCCTGAGAACGTCGGTAAAGCAAAGAATGGTGAAAAAGTACTTGTAGAAATTATTGAATGGCCCGATAAAGCGGAATCACCATCTGGTAAAATAATTGAAATACTTGGAAAACCAGGTGAACATCATACAGAAATTCACGCCATATTAGCTGAATATGGATTACCATCTGAATTTCCCGCAGAAGTAGAAAATTATGCCAACACCTTAGATACTTCAATAAAAAAGGAAGAAATTCTAAAGAGAAAAGACTTAAGAGAACTTCTTACATTCACAATTGACCCGAAGGATGCAAAAGATTTTGATGATGCCTTGTCGTTTGAAGTTTTACAGAATGGTAATTACTCAATTGGAATTCATATTGCAGATGTATCACATTATCTAAAACCAGATACTGTATTAGAAGAGGAAGCTTATGAAAGAGCGACATCGGTTTATCTGGTAGACAGAGTTGTACCAATGTTACCTGAAGTATTATCTAATAACGCTTGTTCATTACGCCCACATGAGGATAAATATACATTCTCTGCTGTTTTTGAAATAGATGACAATTGTTCAATAAAAAATCAATGGTTTGGGCGTACTGTTATTAATTCAAACGAACGATTTGCATATGAGGAAGCACAATATATAATAGAAACTGGTGATAAATCAATTCCTGAGACAGTTTCAATACGAAACAAAGCCTACACTGTAGGTGAGAATACTATTTATGCAATCAACACTTTAAATAGTTTAGCTAAAAAAATGCGGAATAAAAGAATGGCTTCCGGAGCTATTTCATTCGATAAAGTGGAAGTTAAGTTTAATCTTAACTCTGAAAACGAACCGCAGGGAGTTTATTTTAAGGAGGCAAAGGACTCAAATAAGCTTATTGAGGAGTTTATGTTGTTGGCCAATCGCAAAGTAGCAGAGTTTATTGGAAAACAAAAACCAACAAAAACATTTGTATATAGAATTCATGATCAGCCTAATGAAGAAAAATTAATAGCACTAAACAGTATTATTTCACGTTTTGGACATAAGCTTAACTTAAATGATAAAAAAACTGTTAGCAGCTCTTTAAACAAGCTTCTGGAGGATGTTAAAGGTAAGAAAGAACAAAATCTTGTAGACACATTGGCTATTCGAAGTATGAGTAAAGCAATTTACAGCACTGATAACATTGGACATTACGGCCTGGCTTTTGATTATTATTCACATTTTACATCACCAATTAGGCGTTATCCGGACGTCCTGGTGCATAGATTATTACAACATTATTTAGATGGAGGTGAATCTCCTAAAAAGGAAATCTATGAGGAATTGTGTAAACACTCGTCAGACATGGAGGGTTTGGCTGCCAGCGCGGAACGCGATTCTATTAAATATATGCAGATAAAGTTCATGCAAGATCATAAAGATAAAGAATTTGAAGGTGTTATTTCAGGAGTTACAGAATGGGGAATTTATGTTGAAATAATTGAGAATAAATGTGAAGGCATGGTACGTATACGAGATATAAAAGATGATTATTATACCTTTGACGAAAGAGAATATGCTATAATTGGTGAACGCACACATAAAAAATATCAGCTGGGCGACACGGTGATAGTAATGGTAAAAAGCTCAGATTTAATAAAACGTCATTTAGATTTCTCATTATTGGGTAAACCTGAATAATAACTAATTTTTGGAATAGAATTTGTTTAATCAAGATAAGCACTAAAACCAACACGATGAAACAAGTAACGCTCTTTGTTTTCTTGCTGTTTTTTATGCAGACGGTAAGACCTCAGGATGAAAAAATCAATATAAAATTGACAAATTTCACCGAGGTTAAAGCGTATGATGGTATATCTGTGAACTTAATAAAATCAAATGAAGATAAAGCTGTAATTACAGGAGCAAATTCAGATAAGGTTAATATTGTAAATACAGATGGGGTCCTTAAAATACGCATGCAGATAACCAAGCTTTTTAGCGGATACAGGACATTTGTAAATCTGTATTATTCAAAGAATTTACTTGTAATTGATGTTAATGAAGATGCCAGAATTACCTCGGAAGATATGATTAGTCAGGAAGTAATTGAATTAAAAGCTCAGGAGGGCGGAGAGTTAAGAATAAAGGCTGAAGTGGAACAAATGTTAATCAGATCTGTTTCAGGCGGAGTTATAGCCACCTCAGGAACATCAGATGTACAAGATGTAGCAATTAATACGGGAGGTTCATATTTAGGAAAGGAATTTAAAACAAAATTTACTACCGTAAATGTAAATGCGGGATCCAACGCGGAGATTTTCGCTTCAGATTATGTAAAGGCTACCGTAAAAGCCGGAGGAGAAGTATTGGTTTATGGTGATCCGACGAAAATGGACGAAAAAACTGTTTTTGGAGGTAAAGTAACAAGAATGTAAAGGAATTCTATAGTTTAATGATAGAAGATATTCAGGCAGCGATACCACTGGGGTTTTTATTAGCCTTTATGATTGGGCCTGTTTTTTTTGTGCTACTGGAAACTAGTGCAACAAAGGGATTTAGAGCAGGTTTAATTTTTGACCTGGGGGTTATTCTTGCCGACATAATTTTTCTTACAATTGCATATTTCAGTAGTTTCCAATTACTGGAAAACTTAAGTAATCAACCGGGCCTTTATGTGTTTGGGGGTGTAATTCTTCTTATTTACGGCCTTACCATTTTTTTTAACAGGGACTATGTAAAAGGAAGGCAAGATATCAAACCAAGAAAAGGTGGTTACTTAAGTCTTTTTATCAAAGGTTTCCTGCTTAATTTTATTAATATTGGAGTGCTTGTATTTTGGCTTGGTGTTATTATAATTGTGGGACCAAGCCTTAACAACGATCCCAATAGAATTATTGTATTCTTTTCAACAATGCTGGGGGCCTATTTAATTACGGACATCTTCAAAATACTACTGGCAAAGCAACTTCGGCGTAAACTTACTACAGAAAGGATACGTTTGGTTAAGAAAGCCCTGGGGGTAATTCTGGTTATATGCGGACTTGTACTTATTATTAAAGGCTTTTTGCCAAAAGACAAATTAAACATAGAGCAGGGAATTGAATATATAAGAGAATAGGCATCAAACCCCCTGAAGCGCCATCAATAAAAAACCCCTCATTAATTGAGGGGTTCTGGAGGCATCGAACGGATTCGAACCGTTGTACAAGCTTTTGCAGAGCTGCGCCTAGCCACTCGGCCACGATGCCGTTTAAAGGCGCAAAGGTACTATTTTTTCCTACTTAGAAAAAGAAACTTAAGGTCTCTTTTCTTTAAGTGTTACTGTAACCATTTCAACATCACCCCTAATTGGCGGATTTATTTTAGAAACAGCAACCACAATCTTCTCAGCGGCTTTAATTTCATTAAAAACACGATTTATAATTCTTTTCGCGACATGTTCTAAAAGATTTGAACTGATCTTCATTTCTTCCTTAACTATGCTATTGATAAACACATAGTCAATAGTATCAATTAAACTATCTGAAGTGGATGCTTTTTCCAGTTTAGTGAAAATTTCTACAGTGACAAGATAATCACTTCCTATAAGACGTTCTTCATTTAAACACCCATGATAGGCATAAACTCTAATATTGCGTACTGTAATTTTACCCACGATTCATTAAGTTTTTGCAAACTTAACTTAAACTGTTGAGATTTTTAATAAGTACAGCGGCAATTACTAATCCCCTGGAAGAGATCTACCCCAATTGTGATTACATGAGTACCTGTACTAAAGCCAAGTATTTCATTCAATATAATCTGGTATGAGTAGCCGAAATAAAAATTACTTTTTTTAAGTCCAATTAAGGGCGCTATATATAACGGGCTCCCTATCTGATCATTAAGAAAACGATAAGTTACACCGGCGTAGTAATAGTCTTCAAAATCATACCACCTGAATTTTGCATTCAAATCGGTTACAGATCGCCCGTCACTTTCAAACCATTGGAAGAAAATAGATGGCTCTATTTCAAAATTGCTTTTTTTCTTACTAAACCTATAACCTGTATACAGATAATAATTCCTTAATTGGTTAGGCTCTGATATAGGATTAAACTTAGTTAAATCTTTGTCTAAGATGTTTGAAGCATTTAGACTGGCAAAAAACTTATCCTTTCTATACAAAACACCAACATCGAAATTATGGTTTGTTGTAGAACGGTCATCGGTAACACTGGGGTCCAAACCATCAAAATTTTCAATATCTATCCTAAACTGATTGAAATTGTATGAAAGACCAAATGAAAGAAATTCATCTTCATACCTATCCAAAGTTAAGTGATGAGCAAAGGACAGTCTTGCCCCTCGTTGTTTGGTTTCTCCATTGCTATCATTATAAAGAATCATACCTACCCCGGAACGATTACCTATCCTGCCGTCGGCAGCCAAAGACTGTGTGTCTGGGGCGTCTTTTATACCAACCCATTGAGTCAGACCATTTATTCGAACTTTAATATAATCACCTATTCCCGCATATGTTGGCGATATAACAAAGGGGTTATCTGCCAAATACTGTGATAGTTGGGGAAGCGTAAGCTCTTGCGCGCTAGTGACCGACACGCACAACAACAATAATAAATATAGCAATCTCTTGCCCATAATTCTTTAGGTTAAGTTTTCTATCTATACAGGGTAAAATGTCCTATAAATTCTCTTTCATCGCGCTCACCATTTAGCTTAATGAGGTACCAATAATCTCCCGTGGGCAACTCATTTCCATGATATATGCCATCCCAGCCATTTGGTACTATTGATTCCTCCGCGACTACTCTACCATAACGATCATATATTTTTATTAGTATTTCGGGGTATCCTTCAATGTTGTCAGGTATCCAATAATCATTCATGCCATCACCGTCAGGGGTAAAGAAATTTGGAATTTCTATATCTATAAATTCCATAAATATTTGCGCAGACACCTCACACCCATTTTCATCTATTACAGTAACTGTATATGTACCAGTCATTGTAATATAATAGGTGTTATCTGTACCATTATTATCATCGTTGAAGTAGAAAGTATAATCTTCTACCCCGCCTTCTGCTATTGCCGTTATCTCATTAAGATTATTCTGCTCCAGAACCAATGTCAATGGTTCAAATGACATAATTTCAAAATCAACCGTTTGTACACAACCATTAGCGTGGGAAATCGCAATAAAATGAGTTCCCGGGCTGGTATTTCTGAAGTCTGGATTCAATTGCATATCTGCAGGATCTGTTGAATCTAAAGCATACATCACTGAACCCAGTACTGATGGATC
>NZ_JBATGR010000098.1:0-22159 GCF_049665975.1 Eudoraea sp. | reverse complement strand
GAGTTAAATCTTTAAGATCTGAACCATCCAGATTTACGGCATACACGTGATAATTTTCATCTCCTCCGTTATCCATCAAATATACCATGCGTTCATTATTCACCCAGCCGTAGCCCCTAACCAACTCCTCTTTTTCTTCTATGGCACGAGTTATATCTCCAGTTGAGATTTCTTTTACATAAATATGGCGCTTTCCATTATCATCTTTTTCACGATAAGACATATATTTTCCATCAGGAGAAAATCTAAAAGTAGAAGCCTTGGGCTTAGCAAAATAATCCTCTACGGTGTATCTGTAATTTCCCTTGTCCATGGCTGCCAAATTATTTAGTTCTTCATCGGAACTTACCAATTCAGGATTTCCAGGAATAGTTTTAACTGTTTTTTCCAGCAACAAGGGAAGTTCCATTTCACCCTGATAGAAGGTGCCTTCCATTTTTTCTCCTTCAATCTTTCCTACATATTTAATTCCAGCTTGTTTAAAAATAATGGTTAACTCATTTTCAATAACTGAAGTTTCATCCATGGGAATGTCTGTTGCGCCTTGGGATGGACTGTCCATCGTCGATGAGTAATTACCATCTGTTTCAGTTACATTGAATATCAATGGCATTTCATTTCCCTGTATGGCAATGTTCCCTTTCCAGGAACCAACTGCGTCTTGAGCATAGACAACTGCTCCTAAAAGGATAAGGGCCATTGACATGAGTAGTCTAAAAATTTTAAAGTTTAAATTCATAGTGGAATTTTTTATGATTTATTAATAATTTGATAATTTACACTTCCAATAAGTATTAAAAATAGCCTTTTTGTTACAGAGGGAAATGCTAAATTATCCTTTAAATATATGATAGTATAAAAATTAAGGAATTCAACTTATGACAAATGGTGTAATTATGGAAGTAAATGGTGCTTTCATTACCAACTGGAAAGTTTTCCTGGGATAGTCTATGTGCATTAACAAGGCATTTTTGTCTATTTTTTTTTGCCTTTCTTTATAACCGGTGGATACTTTGAAAATACTTTGGCTACAATTTCATAAAGCTTCTTTTCTCTGGTATTTGGTGAACTATTTTCACTAAAATTACTTAGACTTATGGCTTGCCAAAACAAGGCATCCTTTTGACTGTCTACCAGATCAAAAATTAATTCCCGTTCCAGATTAGAACCACCAAGGGGAACTCCAATAGAAACGCCTCCTCCTACATTGCCACTTGTGCCACCTATTCCTACACCTACCGTGCTGTTATTTGGAGTTACAAAAGATTTGCTTTGAACATTTACATAAAAATCCGGTTCCTCTGATAACAAAATTCCGCGCCTTTGCATAGTTGAATCAATTGCATTATAAAGGCGCCTGGAATCCAAATCACTGAGGCCGGTTTGTATTTCAGGATAATAATTGTAGGTGCTGTAATTGGTAAAGTCTACAGTTTTGTCAAAATCATAGTTTACCCTTACTGTACTACAGGAAATTACGGATACAAGAACCAATAAGATCATTATATTTCTCATAAACGATTTTATATAAAAATAAATAAAAAATCCAGCGATGCTGAAAATTGCATTATTTAATCGTTCAATAGCAGCCAAAGCTTATCTTTTAGGTCGTTAAGACCTAATTCTGATACAGAAGAGATAAATATATAAGGGGTTTGCTTTAGATCCTTATCCAATTCAATTTTCATTTCCCCAATCAGCTCATCATCCAGCATATCCGACTTGGAGATGGCTACTAATCTATTTTTATCCAGAAGTTCAGGATTATACTTTTTTAGTTCATTTAATAGAATTTCATACTCTCTGCTAATGTCATTGCTATCTGCAGGTATTAAAAAAAGTAAAATGGAATTTCGTTCAATATGTCTTAGAAAATAATGCCCTAATCCTTTGCCTTCTGCAGCCCCCTCTATTATACCAGGTATATCTGCCATTACGAAACTCCTAAAATCGCGGTATTTTACAATTCCTAAGTTCGGTTTAAGGGTAGTAAATTCATAATCTGCTATTTTAGGCTTTGCTGATGTTAATACTGATAGCAATGTAGATTTTCCGGCATTTGGAAATCCAACCAAACCTACATCGGCCAAAACTTTAAGTTCCAGCGTCAATTGTTTTTCCTGCCCTGGAATCCCGGGCTGCGCATACCTGGGGGTTTGGTTCGTAGCTGTCTTGAAGTGCCAATTACCACGCCCGCCTTTACCTCCTTCAGCGGCAATTATCTCTTCTCCGTGTGCTGTAATCTCAAATAGCAATTCATTGGTCTCCGAATCGCGCGCAATTGTTCCCAGGGGTACGTCCAAAAACACATCCGCCCCATCGGCACCAGTACTTCTGTTTTTACTTCCATGTTCGCCGTGTCCGGCCTTAAAATGTCGTTTAAATTTGTACCCAAGAAGTGTCCAAAGGTTTTCATTACCGCGAATGATGATATGACCTCCTCTACCGCCATCACCTCCGTCAGGCCCTCCTTTTGTTATATATTTTTCCCTGTGCAAATGCATGGATCCTTTACCCCCATTACCAGAGCTAACATACATCTTTACATAGTCCACAAAATTCCCTTCGGTCATCGCTCAATATTCGTTTTAAAAAAATGGCAGTAGTATAATCTGGTCTATGTTCGTATTCAGATCACCCTTCGACCTGTATCTCCTGAATTACGGCGCCAAGGCGCTCCGTAATCTCTTCTATAGCTCCAATACCATTTACGCTATAGAATTTATCCTGAGATAGATAATACTCTTTAAGAGGAGCTGTTTTTTGATTGTATTCTTCAAAGCGATTTCTTATCTTCTCCTCATCCTGATCATCCGTTCTGCCACTAATTTTACCTCTTTCCAATAAACGTTGTACAAGCTCTTCATCATTGGCATCTAAGGCAATAGTTGCGTCAATTTGCATTTCCTTTGAATCCATTAAATTATCCAGTGCTTTTGCCTGGGCTACAGTTCTGGGAAAACCATCAAAAATAAATCCGTTAGCTTCCGGATGTTTTTCTACTTCATCCCTTAGCATCTTAATGGTAACCTCATCCGGAACCAGTTCGCCCTTATCCATATAGGTTTGTGCTAACTTTCCAAGTTCGGTATTGTTCTTAATATTATATCTAAAAACATCTCCAGTAGAAATATGCAATAGATTATATTGATTCTTTAAAAAAGCAGCTTGTGTTCCCTTACCTGCTCCTGGTTTTCCAAAAAGTACAAGATTAATCATATGGTTTTGGTTTAGTTGGTATACATCTCTTAAATTTCTTCCCTGTTCTTTATAATCCAACCCATAACCTACAATAAACTTATTTGGAATCTCTATTCCAATGTAGTCAATGGGATATTCCCCGTTGTAAATTTCGTGTTTATAAAACAGGCTTGCTATTTTAAACTCCTTGACATTAGTCTTTGCAAATAAATGGACCAATTCCTGTAGGGTCCTCCCAGTGTCAATAATGTCTTCTATAATAACCACACTTCTACCCTCCAGATTTTCAGGAAGATCCAAGAGTGTTTCTACAATCCCTGTAGATATCAGGCCCCTGTATGAAGCTAATTTCACGAATGAAACCTCACATGTATGGGGATAACATTTCAATAAATCAGAAATAAACATAAAGGCTCCGTTAAGAACCCCAACAAATATGGGTACTTCATCTTTGTAGTCATTAGCAATCTCAGCGGCAATTCTTTCAATTGCAAGTTGTATTTCTTCTTCCTTCAGAAATGGCTTAAACAATTTGTCGTGCAGCTTTATCAATGGTATCGGTTTTATAGGAGGGCAAAGATAGCATTTTGCTTTCTCTTTTTTAGGCTTAGAGCGGCAGATTCTAACATTTAGATGTATTTTTGTAGCCAGTCAAAATAATCTTAATCACCTGAGAAAGTATAAGTTCATGAATTTCTTTTCTTCTGATTTTAAGCTAGGCATTCTTGGAGGAGGTCAGCTGGGTAAAATGCTTCTGTACGAAACAAGAAAGTTTGATATTTATACCAAAGTGCTGGATCCATCGCCCGAGGCTCCGTGCAAAATTGCCTGTAACGAATTTGTTCAGGGCAGTTTGATGGATTTTGATGTAGTTTACAACTTTGGAAAAGAAGTAGATTTACTTACTATTGAAATTGAAAATGTTAATTTAGATGCTCTTGAAAAGTTGGAAGGAATAGGCAAAACGGTTTATCCTTCTTCAAGGGTCCTACGCACTATTCAAAATAAGGCTAAACAGAAGTTATTCTATATTGACAATCAAATTCCTACAGCTCCATTTTCCAGATTTGCCTATACAAGTGAAATAAAGGATAGTGTTGCGCATGGAGGTATTGCTTTTCCTTTTGTATGGAAAAGTGCTCAATTTGGATATGACGGGCAAGGTGTAAAAATTGTACGTTCCCTGAATGATCTTGAAAATCTTCCCAATGTAGAGTGTATTGCTGAGGATCTTATTCCTTTTAAAAATGAACTGGCCGTTATAGTATCGAGAAATGTCCATGGTGAAGTAATCGATTATCCGGTAGTGGAAATGGAATTTCATCCGGAAGCAAATCAGGTTGAATATGTATTATGCCCGGCCAGAATTGATAATTCAGTTGCTATTAAAGCAAGAAAGATAGCTTTAAAACTATCTGAAAAATTACAACATGTAGGCCTTCTGGCGGTTGAAATGTTTCAAACATCAGAAGATGAAATTTTAGTCAATGAGGTAGCTCCCAGACCCCATAATAGTGGTCATTACAGTATAGAAGCCAGCTATACAAATCAATTTGAACAACACCTAAGAGCCATCCTTGGATTTCCTCTTGGTTCTTCAGAAAGCAAATTGGCTGGGGTTATGGTTAATTTGGTTGGTGAAGAAAAACATACCGGCGAAGTGGTTTATCAAAATATTGAAGAAATTTTTAAACTAAGCGTAGTTACACCTCATATTTACGGTAAACAGGAAACACGTCCGTTCAGGAAAATGGGACATGTAACCATTATAAATAAAGATATAAATGAGGCCCGTATTATAGCCGAAAAAGTAAAAAAAACGATTAGAGTAATAAGCAAATAATAATAATATGAGCAAAGTAGCAGTAATTATGGGCAGCTTAAGTGATCTTCCTGTTATGCAGGAAGCCGTTGATATTTTAAAGGGATTTGATATTGAAGTAGAAGTTGATATTGTATCTGCCCACAGAACGCCAGATAAATTATATGAATTTAGCAAACAAGCTCATAAAAATGGATATTCGGTTATCATAGCAGGTGCCGGTGGCGCAGCCCATTTACCTGGAATGGTAGCTTCTCTTTCCCCTCTCCCGGTAATAGGTGTACCAGTAAAAAGTAGTAACTCTATTGATGGATGGGATTCGGTTTTGTCTATTTTACAAATGCCCGGGGGTGTTCCGGTAGCCACCGTTGCCCTTAACGGAGCAAAAAATGCAGGTATTCTTGCAGCGCAAATCATAGGTAGCAGTGATAAGTGTGTAATGGATAAAATTCTTTTATTTAAAGAAGGACTAAAGGAAAAAGTAGTTAAGGGCGCTCAGGAACTAAATAAATCTAAATAGGAAATTTAGACATTGTTATCCTCCGCAGATTAATTCCTCTACATAAACAAAGTAATAAACATCGGTCTATATATGAATCCATTATTAACCCCATTTGATACGGCACCCTTTTCTAGTATTAAGAATGAACATTTTATGCCGGCCTTTCTGCAAGCCATTGAAAATGCTCGTAAAGAAATTGATGACATAACCAATTCTGAAAAAGAACCCACCTTTGAGAATACTATTGAGGCTTTGGAATTCTCAGGTCAACAATTGGAACGCATTGCCAGTCTGTTTTTCAACCTGAATTCTGCAGAAACAAATGATACCATCCAGAAGATTGCTCAGGAGATATCTCCATTGCTGTCCGAGTTTAATAATGATATTATACTTAATGAAAAATTATTCAGAAGAGTAAAAAATGTCTTTGAGAATAAAGAGAAATACCACCTGACAGTAGAACAAGACACCTTACTTGATAAAAAGTATAAAAATTTTAGCAGAAATGGCGCTAATCTCAATGAAGATCAAAAAATACGCCTTAGGGAGATTGATACAGCACTTGCTACACTAAAATTAAAATTTGGTGAAAATCTTTTAAAGGAGACCAATAAATATGAAATGCACCTCACAAACGAAGATGACCTTGACGGACTTCCGGAAAGTGCAAAGGATGCAGCAGCGCAGTTAGCAAAAAATAAAGGTAAAATAGGATGGCTTATTACTCTGGATTATCCAAGTTATATTCCATTTATGAAATATGCATGCAACAGAGAACTAAGAAAAGAGTTGTCAATAGCATTTGGCAGCAAAGGGTTCCATAATGATGAACTTGACAATCAGGCTTATGTTCTCCAAATTGCCAATCTTCGACATGAAAGAGCCAATTTATTAGGCTATAAAAGTCATGCTGATTTCATTTTAGAAGAACGAATGGCCGAAACTCCGGAAAAAGTATATGACTTTTTAAAGGAATTATTGATAAAGGCAAAACCTGCAGCAAAGCGGGAATTTAAAGAACTATCAATGTTTGCAAAAGAACTGGATGGAATTGAACAACTACAGTCCTGGGACGGATCTTATTACTCTGAAAAATTAAAACAAAAACGCTTTAGCCTTGACGATGAAAAGTTGAAACCATACTTTAAGCTGGAAAATGTTATTGAAGGAGTATTTATGATAACCGAAAGACTATACGGGTTGTCATTTAAAGAAGTCTTTGATGTGGATAAGTATCATCCGGAAGTTAAGACGTATAGAATTTATGATGATAAGCATGAATTTGTATCCTTATTCTATGCCGATTTTCATCCCAGGGAAGGAAAGCGCGCCGGGGCCTGGATGACTTCATTTAAGCCCCAGTTTGTATTGAACAACAAGAATGAAAGACCTCAGATTTCAAACGTTTGTAATTTTACGAAACCTACAGAAAATAAACCCTCTCTATTAACTTTTAATGAAGTTACTACGCTCTTTCATGAATTTGGGCATGCGCTGCACGGTATTCTTGCAAATACCACATATCCAAGTTTATCCGGTACTTCTGTCTATTGGGATTTTGTAGAGCTACCCAGTCAGATTTTGGAAAACTGGTGTTATGAAAAAGAAGCTCTGGCAGTATTTGCAAGGCACTATGAGACAAAAGAACCTATTCCTATGTCCTTAGTTGAAAGTATAAAAGAATCTGCAACATTTCAGGAGGGGATGGCCACAATGCGTCAACTCAGTTTTAGTTTCCTGGATATGTCATGGCATGGATCTGATCCATCTGCTATTTCAGATGTGAAGAAACACGAAGTTAAAGCTTTCGAAGACACTTTACTTTACCCAAATAACCCGGAGACATGTATGAGCGTATCATTCGCCCACATTTTTCAGGGTGGTTATTCCGCGGGTTATTACAGCTACAAATGGGCTGAAGTATTAGATGCCGACGCCTTTGATTATTTTAAAGAAAAAGGGATTTTTAGCAGAGACGTAGCCGAAAAATTTAAAGAACATATCCTTTCCAAAGGAGGAACTGAAAAACCAATGGTTCTTTATAAGCGCTTTAGAGGAAGGGAGCCTAAAATTGAAGCGCTTTTAGAACGTGCTGGATTAATGAAAAAGACGGCTTAGTTTAATTTTTTACTTTTAAGGCATCATAGCCGCCCTGCAGGTCTATTACTTCTGTATAACCGGCGGAGTTGAGCATTTCAGCAGCACTTGCACTACGTCCGCCTTTTTTGCAGTAGACATAAATAGTTTTATCTTTTTCCACGGTCTTGAATTCATTCATAAAATTCTCATCATACCAATTAATATTGACTGCATTATCCAGATGACCCTCAGCATACTCCTCAGGCGTGCGAACATCTATAAGAACTGCGTTTTCGAGATGCTGAGGTGTCAATTCCGTGATTGACATGGATTTAGTTTGAGTACAGCTTATTTGAGTAATTAATAAAAGAATGAGATAACCGATATTTTTCATAATAGGGGGTATTAAGTTTAAAATTAATATTTTCACTAAAATTAATTTATTTTTGGATGCGACAAGTATCAATATGACGGAAAATCAATTAAATCCTACTTCATGGGTCGACCAATACGCCGACTATCTCTTTAATTATGCCGTGGCGCGCGTAAGTGATGCGGAGATTGCAAAAGATTTGGTACAGGAAACTTTCCTGGCCGGTTTAAAATCGGCTAAAAATTATCAGGGAGCTGCTACGGAACGCACCTGGCTCATTGCTATTTTAAAACGAAAAGTCATAGATTATTACAGGAAAATTAATTCTAAAAAAGGCAAGGCAGAAGTGCGAATTAATTATAGTAGCCATAGCGATTCTGAAGGAGATTGGCTGGAAGAAAATGTAGCGGATCCATTTAGCATGCTTGAAAATGACCAAATAGAAAATGTAGAATTAGGACAAGCTATTCAGGAATGTATTTCTAAGCTGCCAAAAAAACAGTCTGCGGTATTTATTATGAAAACTATACGAGGATTGAGTACGGAAGATATATGTAATGAACTTGGGATTAACCCGTCTAACCTATGGGTAATGGTGCACAGAGCGAGAACGAACCTTATGGGTTGCCTCAATGAAAATTGGTTTAAGTTATGATTAATTGCGAGAAAGCAAGTACAATTTGCAATAAAAAACAATACAGGGAAGCAACACTTCTTGAACAAATTCAACTAGGTTTTCACCTTTTGTATTGTAAAGCCTGCGCTGCATTTTCTAGGAAAAACAAAAAGCTAACCATTCTTTGTGATAAGGCCAATTTGCATATCCTTTCTGAACAGGAAAAGGAACAAATGAAAGAGAAGATTGATCATAATATCTAAATATAACTCTGCAGAAATACCAGGATTCCCAGCCAGCAAATTGGAATACTTTCTACATAAAATGAGGCAAAATATTTTGATTGATTTCTATGCGTCATAAGAAGCATTATAATTAAAATCAAAAAGAGTATTGTATTTCCAATAATTTCTAACCGACTTAATTCGTCTTTAAGAAAAGTTATCAAATAAAAAATAAGTGACAAGAGCATGCCAAGGTTTCTGGTTTGAGATACTCCAATACGCTGCGGTATGGTCTTAAGATTCAATTCATCATATTCAAGATCCCGAATCTCAAATGGAATTAACAATATAAGAATCAGAATAAACCGTTGAAGTATTTGAAGCCAAATGTCCCATGAAAATGAAATGGCCGAAGATATCACAGGAATTATGACAGTAATTCCGGTCCACACCAGTGCCACCAATATTACTTTTAAGATGCCTATGCTCCTTAGATTCTTATGCTTTGGAGAAACCGGTAATGCATACAATACGATAAAAAGTGCCATCACAAAACAACTGAACCATACCGCATAGCTCAAAAAAAAGAAATGATAGCCTGCAAGCGCTAATACTATTAAGCTGAAAACTTGTATTTGTTTGTGATAGCTATTCTTTACCAGGAAATATCTTTTTGCCCCAACTCCATATTTAATAAAATTATAAGTCGGTATGGTTCCAAAAAAAACGAAAAGAAGCAGATGATGATCTGGTAAAATGTTTAAGTATAGATTGGTGATCAATAATAGGCTTATCACAGCAAATGCCACATGAATACTGGCATCCAGATAAAAATTAAAAATACGGCTTAACCACACCATTAAACAAAAATAGCTAAACTGTTCATAACGTATCTTTTTCGTTAAAAACTTTAGGTTACCCCGCTATGAAATAGATTATTTTACAAGAATTAATCCCTAATTTTGTTCACTATTATTTTAGCTTTAAAATCGGGAATTATGATGACAGACCTGTTTGCTTCAAGACATATAGGTATTCGAAAAGAAGATCTGCCTAAAATGCTTAAAACCATTGGCGTGGAAAGTATAGACCAGCTTATTTATGAAACCATTCCCAGTGAGATAAGGCTTAAAAAACCTTTAGATCTTAGCAGGGAAATGAGCGAACATAAATTCTTGTCGCATGTAAATTCCCTTTCTTTAAAAAACAAGGTATACAAAACTTATATCGGTCTGGGATATAACGAATGTATTACACCATCTGTCATTAAAAGAAACATTCTTGAAAACCCGGGGTGGTATACAGCTTACACTCCATATCAGGCAGAAATTGCACAAGGACGACTGGAAGCCTTATTAAACTTCCAGACCATGATTTGCGATCTTACCGGAATGGAGCTATCAAATGCGTCACTTTTAGACGAAAGTACTGCAGCCGCGGAAGCGATGACCATGCTTTTTGATGTCAGAAACAGGGAACAAAAGAAAAATGACGTCGTTAAATTTTTTGTGTCCAATGAGGTACTGCCACAGACCTTATCATTGCTGCAAACCAGATCAAAACCCCTTGGAATTGAATTAGTTACCGGAGATCATGAAGCATTTGAGTTTGGTGAGGGTTTTTATGGAGCCCTTTTGCAGTACCCAGGCAAATATGGTCAGGTATATGATTATAAAAGCTTTGTTCAAAAAGCCAGAGATAAAGAGATAAAAGTTGCCGTAGCGGCAGATATACTCAGTTTGGTTTTATTAACCCCTCCTGGTGAAATTGGAGTAGATGTAGTTGTTGGAACCACACAAAGATTTGGAATTCCTTTGGGCTATGGGGGGCCACATGCAGCCTTTTTTGCCACGAAGGAGGCTTTTAAAAGAAATATCCCGGGAAGAATTATAGGGCTTACCAGAGATACAGATGGAAACCAGGCATTGCGCATGGCTTTGCAAACCAGAGAACAGCATATTAAAAGAGATAAGGCAACATCTAATATTTGTACAGCACAAGTTTTACTTGCTGTGATGGCAGGGGCCTATGCTGTTTATCATGGGCCACAAGGTTTAAGATATATAGCGGATAAAGTTCATCATAACGCAAGGATATTAAGTCAGTTACTTGAAAAACAAGGATTTGAACAATTGAACACAGCTTTTTTTGACACCATTAAAGTGCGGGTTCCGGATGGCAAATCTTTAAAATCAAAAGCTGAAAAGAATGGTATTAATTTCAATTATATTGATAATAATACCGTTTCCATATCGATCAATGAGGCAACAAGCCAGGACGATATTAAACTAATTTACACTTGCTTTAGTGAATTGACCGGATCGAAAGATATTTATTCTCTTGATGTAAAAACAAAGGATGTTATTCCACATTCGTTAATACGCAATACACTGTTCCTGGACAACGAGATCTTTAATTCATATCATTCCGAGACAGAACTAATGCGCTATCTCAAAAAATTAGAACGCAAAGACCTGGCACTAAATCAGTCTATGATCTCACTGGGTTCTTGTACAATGAAATTAAATGCTGCTAGCCAAATGCTGCCTCTGAGCATGCCTGCATGGGGAAACATCCATCCATTTGTTCCTGTAGAACAAGCAGAGGGTTATCATACAATACTGGAGGAACTGGAAAGAGATTTGACAGAAATTACGGGTTTCGCAGGCACTTCCCTGCAACCCAATTCGGGTGCACAAGGTGAGTATGCCGGATTAATGACTATTAGGGCATATCATGAATCCAGAGGCGAAGCTTATAGAAACATCTGTATTATTCCGGCATCGGCTCATGGTACTAATCCGGCTTCGGCTGTAATGGCCGGAATGAAAGTTGTTGTAACTAAAACAGATGAGAGAGGAAATATAGATATGCTGGACCTACAGGAGAAAGTAGAAATACATTCAGAAAATTTGGCTGCATTAATGATTACCTATCCTTCAACGCATGGAGTTTTTGAATCCTCCATTAAAAAAATAACACAACTCATTCACGACAATGGAGGCCAGGTTTATATGGATGGTGCCAATATGAATGCCCAGGTAGGATTAACAAACCCGGCAACAATTGGAGCTGATGTATGCCATCTCAACCTACACAAAACTTTTGCAATACCACATGGTGGCGGCGGACCCGGAGTAGGGCCTATTTGTGTTGCAGAACAATTGGTTCCTTTCCTCCCGGGCAATCCGGTTATAAAAACTGGTGGCAAAAAAGCAATTACTGCAATTTCAGGGGCTCCATGGGGCAGTTCACTGGTTTGCTTAATTTCTTATGGTTATATTAAGATGCTGGGAGAGGCCGGTTTAACTGAATCCACAAAAATTGCTATTCTAAATGCTAATTATATAAAGAATAGGTTGAGTGGAAAATTTGATGTTCTTTACACCGGAGAAAAAGGCCGCGCAGCGCATGAAATGATTATAGATTGCAGGCCATTTAAACAAAATGGAATAGAGGTTACTGATATTGCAAAACGCTTAATGGACTATGGTTTTCATGCCCCAACCGTATCTTTTCCTGTAGCCGGCACCCTTATGATAGAGCCCACAGAAAGTGAAAATCTTGATGAATTAGATCGATTTTGCGATGCTATGCTATCAATCCGAAAAGAAATTGATCATTCTTCATCAGAGGATACAAATAATATATTGAAAAATGCTCCCCATACTTTGCATATGGTGACTAATGATTCTTGGGATTTCCCATATTCAAGGCAAGAGGCTGCATTTCCATTACCATTTGTTAATGAAAATAAATTTTGGCCCAGCGTTAGAAGAGTTGATGATGCCTATGGAGATCGTAATTTAATATGTACCTGTGCTCCGATTGAAGCGTATGCAGAAGCATAGCTTAGCCCTTATAAACAGGGATTTGAAAGGCTAAACCAATGCTGTAGAATTAATACTAATGCTGTAGATTTCTTCTGAACATCGTAATTGATTACTATGCGCGCATAGTACAGCAGGATTTTTTATTATTTTGCCTAAAACTAAGTCAACTTCACTAAACATGAGTATTGGAATTAGCGGCACAGGGTGTTATATCCCGTTGATCACTACTCAAAACAAAGATTTTGAGCAACATAATTTTCTTACCAGTGAGGGAACTCCCCTTGCCTATACCAACGAGGTTATCATTGAAAAGTTTAAGGCCATAACGGGTATTGATGAAAGGCGTTATGCCAATAAAGAACTGAATACTTCAGATTTGGGATTTTTTGCAGCCAGGGATGCCATTGAAGACGCCGGAATTGATGCTGAAGAACTGGATTATATAATTTTTGCACATAATTTTGGAGACGTAAACCACGGACAATCCCAGAGTGATACCGTGCCTAGTTTAGCCACCAGGGTAAAGCATCTCCTAAAAATTAAAAATCCCAATTGTGTTGCATATGACATGCTTTTTGGCTGTCCGGGATGGATTGAAGGAGTAATCCAGGCAAATGCTTTTATCAAAAGTGGTATAGCCAAAAAATGTCTCGTAATTGGAGCTGAAACACTTTCCAGGGTAATTGATCAGCACGATCGGGATTCCATGATTTATTCAGATGGTGCCGGAGCTTGTATAATTGAAGATTCTGACAATTCAGGTGAGATTCTGGCACATACCTCAGCTACATATACCGATGAAGAAGCCTATTATTTATTTTTCGGCGAATCATTTAATAAGTCCTGTACCAACAAAACTCAATATATTAAAATGTACGGGCGTAAAATTTATGAATTTGCGCTAAATCATGTTCCAAATGCCATGAGAAATTCTTTGGAAAAAAGTGGTATCCCAATTGAAAAAATAAAAAAAATATTTATTCATCAGGCAAATGAAAAAATGGACGAGGCTATTGTAAATAGATTTTACAAGTCCTATAATTTAGAAATGCCTGAAGGAATTATGCCAATGAATATTCATGAAATGGGAAATAGTTCTGTAGCAACCGTTCCCACCTTATTTCATATGGTTAAAACCGGAAAAATAGCAAATCAGCATATAGAAAAAGGAGATGTTGTTATCTTTGCCAGTGTTGGCGCTGGCATGAATATCAACGCTATAGTCTATAGATGCTGAAAATATGTATGAAAAAACTTTTCCTGGTAAAAGGTATAAAACTACACTTGCCTTTCTTCAAAAACATATAACTTCTCAGGAATCCATATTGGATTTAGGAGTTTCAAACCCATTTTCTGAAATAATGAAGCAGGCTGGCTATAAAGTTGAAAATACTAAGGGCGAAGACCTGGATATAGATTTTAACTTTGCACAACATTCGAATGCCACGGTAGTCACTGCCTTTGAAATCTTTGAACACCTGGTGGCTCCTTACAATATTTTAAAAGCAATAAAGGCAGATAAAATTGTTGCTAGTGTCCCTTTGCGACTTTGGTTTTCCTCAGCCTACAGAAGTAAAACCGACCCATGGGATAGACACTATCACGAATTTGAAGCCTGGCAGTTTAATTGGTTGCTCGAAAAAGCGGGTTGGGAGATAAAAGATACCTTTAGCTGGACTAATCCTGTTAAGAAATTAGGACTTAGACCTTTATTACGCACTTTTACGCCCCGTTATTATATTGTTTATGCCGAGCGAAAAAAGATACCCGAAAGCACTGGATATATTACAACGGAATAATTATAACCTACCATCGTGAATTATTATATTGTAATCTGTGCACATAATGAAGAATCATACATAGCCGACACGCTTAATGCTGTTCTATCGCAAACCTTGCAACCAAAGAAAGTTATGGTTGTTAATGATAATTCTACAGACAAGACCGAAATTATTATAGATGAATTTGTTTCCGGAAACAACCGTATTGTGAAAGTCAACAGATCTTCCTCTACCCTTCATATACCCGGGGCTAAAGTTGTGGAAGCATTTAATGCAGGACTTGAGCTGCTAGACGACCAATACGATTTTATTGTCAAACTGGATGCTGATATTATACTCCCGAAGAACTACTTTGAAAAAATATCAGAACTAATTAATTCAGACCCAAGAGCCGGTATTTTAGGTGGGTTTGCTTATGAACAAGATGCTAAAGGATTGTGGAAATTAAATCACCCCATGAACAAAGATCATGTTCGCGGTGCTTTTAAGAGTTATACTAAACATTGTTTTAATGCTATAGGTGGCTTAAAAAATTCAATAGGCTGGGATACAGTTGATGAGCTATTAGCTCAGTATAATGATTTTAGAGTAGTTACAGATGATTCCTTAAAAATAAAGCATTTACGTCCTTTGGGAGCATCCTATAACAAACAGGCGCGTTATCTGCAAGGTGAAGCCATGTATCGGATGCGCTACGGTTATTGGATTAGTTTCATTGGCTCACTTAAAATTGCTTTAAAAAGGAAAAAGACGATATTATTTATCGATACTTTAAGAGGCTATTCAAAGGCCAAAAAAAAGAATCTTCCTTTTCTGGTTTCTCAAAAAGAAGGCGAATTCATTCGCAAACTCAGATGGCAAAATATTCTTAATAGATTATTCTAATATCTGTGCAATAGGCTTTCCAGTTGTTCCATTCGGAAATGCAATCCCAAGTAAAGTGGCAATGGTAGGGGCAATATCAGGGATTTCTGTTCTAAGAGCCGTTGAGCCCGGTTTGATACCTTTTCCATAAAAAATTAGTGGTGTATGGGTATCATAAATCTGAGCAGATCCGTGTGTGGATCCCGTTTTACTATAATCAATTATTCCAGGTTTTGGCACCATAAAAATATCACCGGAGCGTTTCATATTATATCCGTTTTGAATAATGTATGGAATACCGGTGGTGTATTCATTATTTTGCATTTGATATGCGGTGTATACCCTTTCAAAGACTTGGTATGAAAGTAATTCACTGGCCAAAGCCTCCTGGACTTCCTTCGGATTTAAATCTAAATTTTGAATAATTTTATGGTCAAGAAAAAGCTGGTTGTTAGAATAATTTTTAATTAAACCCACAGAGCCATATTTATATTTAATAAATTCTCCTAATTCTGATTGTATTTCAGCCCTATTAATATATCCAGCTGGTATTTTTTGATCTTTCAAATAGGCAGGAACATTAATTGCTCCATGATCTGCTGTAAGAAAAACAGTATATTCCCCGGCTCCCACTTTGGTGTCGAGATACTTTAATATACGTTCTAAATCACGATCCAAACGTATATATGTATCCTGTATTTCCTTTGAATTTACACCAAACCAATGTCCAACATAATCTGTACTTGAAAAACTAATTGCTAAAAAGTCTGTTATACTATCTGTACCCAGCTGCTCTCCTTTTAGTGCTTCTATTACAAAATCAGTGGTTATACTATTTCCAAAGGGTGTAACCTTGAGCAGGTCATATTTACTATTATTATCCCATAAACCGGGAAGGTCATGCGGGAAAACAGGAGTGCTTTCTCCTGTAAACAAACCCTCATAATTATTATTATCAGGACCGCTTTCCTTATAAGAAGTAATATCCTCAATAGTATTCCAGGGCTTCTTATATTTCTCTACAACCTTAGAAGAATTATAATCTAATACCCACCTAGGTAAATTCTCCATATAATAGGTACTGCTGATCCATTTCCCTTCGCCTCCGCCAAGGAACCAGTAAGCGGCATTTGCTGTATGACCACCAGGAAGAACAGCGCCTCTGTCTTTTAAAGCAATGGCAACAACTTTACCCTTCATTTGGGTGTGTAATCGTAATTGATCGGTAATAGTGGTTACCGTCAATCTATGAGGTGACATATTTCCTGCATTTGAAATCGCTCCAACTGTGGCGTAAGAATCATCGGATGCACAATAAACCGGTTCATCAATTTCCTTATCATACCAGTTATTTCCAATAATTCCATGCGTTGATGGAGTGGTGCCAGTGTACACAGATGCATGTCCCGGACCAGTACTGGTAGGCGAATAATTAAAATGGTTATTTTTACAATTAAAGCCCTCATTAACAAGGCGCTTAAAACCACCCGTCCCAAAATGGTTCCAAAAACGTGTCAGATAATCATAACGCATTTGATCAACAACAATACCAACAATCAACTTCGGCGTGGTTTTGAGGGGAGCAGAAACTTCTGTTTTAGCAGATTCCTTAACTCTTCGCTGAGATATTAAATTCGAAGAATAAAAAAAGAATGCAATTAATAAAATTGATGTGAAATAGTTTGTGGAAAACATTATATATAAATTCTGGTTTTAAAAATGCCTAAATTAAGTTTTAAAATTTTAAATGAAGGTTAAATGAAGGCTAATATTACTATTTTTACAGCTAGAAGTATCGCTTAGTATTATGAATTATATCTCATCTATTGGCAGCTATTCCATTATGGTTCGCGAGGTTTTTAAAAAACCTACTAAATGGTCAATAATGAAATCTTTAATTTTAAAGGAAATTGATGAACTAATATATGGTTCAATGGGGATAGTAATTTTTATCTCTGTATTCATTGGAGGTGTTGTGGCCATTCAAACAGCATTAAACCTCACAAATCCGTTGATCCCTAAAGACCTGATTGGATTTGCCACCAGGCAATCGGTTATACTGGAGTTTGCCCCTACATTTACATCAATCATCATGGCTGGTAAAGTGGGTTCTTATATTACATCGAGCATAGGTACGATGCGCGTAACCGAACAGATAGATGCATTGGAGGTTATGGGTGTAAATTCCCTTAATTATCTGGTATTTCCGAAGATAATAGCAATGCTATTTTACCCTTTTGTAATTGCCATATCCATGTACGTGGGAATATTTGGAGGGTTAATTGCGAATTCTTTAGGGGAATACAGTACCTCTTCTGAATTTATACAAGGGATACAATTAGATTTTATCCCTTTTCATGTAACTTATTCCTTTATTAAATCTATAGTTTTTGCATTTGTAATTGCTACTGTTCCTTCTTTTCATGGGTATTATATGAAAGGAGGTGCATTAGATGTTGGTAAAGCAAGTACAACCGCTTTTGTTTGGACCAGTGTGGTGATCATTATTTCTAATTTTGTTCTTACACAACTTTTATTAGGCTAATGATAGAAGTAGAAAACTTAAATAAATCGTTTGGAGATGCTCACGTATTAAAGGGCATAACTACTTCTTTTGAAAAAGGTAAAACCAATCTGATTATAGGTCAAAGCGGCTCTGGTAAGACGGTATTTATGAAATGTCTTTTGGGTTTAATTGTTCCGGATGACGGAACAATTAGTTATGATGGCCGAATGTTTTCAAAACTATCGGCTAAGGAAAAACGAGATTTAAGACAAGATATGGGGATGGTATTCCAGGGCAGCGCATTATTTGATTCCATGACTGTTGAAGAAAATGTTATGTTTCCTCTGGACATGTTTGCTAATCAATCCCGATCGGTAATGCAAGACCGGGCAAATATTGTACTAAAAAGGGTTAATCTAATTGACGCACATAAAAAATACCCTGCAGAAATTTCGGGAGGTATGCAGAAAAGAGTTGCTATAGCCAGAGCTATAGTAATGAATCCCAAATATTTATTTTGCGACGAACCAAACTCAGGCCTCGATCCCAATACTGCGATCTTAATAGATAACTTAATTCAGGAGATCACAAAGGAATTTGATATAATTACCGTAATTAATAGTCATGACATGAATTCGGTTATGGAAATTGGTGAAAAAATAATCTTTCTTAAAAATGGTATTAAAGAATGGGAAGGCACCAATAAAGAAATCTTTAAAACAGACAATAAAGCAATAACTGAATTTGTGTATTCCTCAGAATTGTTTAAAAAAGTAAGACAAATGTATATTGAGGAGCGAAATTAAATCGCACTTTATTTTACCACGACAGTGCTGTCATTCAATCGCAGTTTTAACCATTTACTTAGTTTTTGGGTATCTTCATTAAAATCTTGTTGCTTTGTATCTTTTTTCCATACGACTTCAAAAATTGGAATAGTATCAATTTTGGTAAAGTTTGTTGTAATGGTATAGGCAAACCTTAAACTTTCAAGATTTGGGTAATTGGATTTAGCTTCAGCACCTATCTGTTTAAATGGAATCTGTTTTGTAGTAAGTTTGCTCATATTTGCTAATTCCGATTCCAGTAACGTTATCCGTTCATCTTTATTTAATAATTCTGCCTTTTTAGACTCATATAGCTCATTTATATAATTGAATTTTATTTCAGAATCATCCCTTCCTCCCTGCACAATTTTTAGTTCTGTATCTTCTAACCTTGAAAATGAATTTTTTTGTTCAATCCAGCTATCAATAACATTATCAGGTATTAGTTCATCTCCCATGCAAACCAATTCAATTGTGGAACGTCCTTGCATGTTATAGTTAATTTCGGTAAGGTTATCTAAATACCTTCCCCTATCCTTAAATTTATATACTTCAATAGTCTGTTGAATTAAATCCTGTGCCTGGCTCATATATCTCGATTTCTGCCAAACGTTATAAAAGGTAATTATGGCGGGAATCATCACCAAGACGGCAATTAAAGTAGTAATCCTGGCAAAAAATCGTCTCTTTTTCGAATTAATATATTTGACCATTGGAAAACGGAGGAGCTTTAGAACAATCACTGTGGCAACGGCAATAAAAATGGTGTTGATAATAAAAAGGTACATAGCCCCGGTTGCATATTCCCAATTCCCAATTGCCAGTCCAAAACCTACGGTGCATAAAGGCGGCATTAAAGCCGTTGCAATAGCCACTCCAAAAATTACAGTGGCCACAGTTCCTTTTTTTGCCCTCGCTATGACCAAAGCGAAACCGCCAAAAAATGCAATGAGTACATCTCTGATATCCGGCTCGGTTCTAGCTAATAGCTCAGAGGATTCATCTCTTAACGGAAAAAATTCAAAAAATAAATATGCCGTAAGTATACTAATGACGACCATTACCGTAAAATTCTTCAAAGAACGCCTAAGGGTATCAATGTCATTTATGGCAATGGACATGCCTACACCTAAGATAGGACCCATTAGAGGAGAAATAAGCATGGCTCCTATTACAACAGCCGTAGAATTTGCATTTAGACCAATTGAAGCTATAAATATTGAACATATTAAAATCCAAATCGTATGCCCCTTAAAAGGTATGTCGGCAATAATAGCTTCTTTGGTGGCCTCCTGATCGGTATTCTGACGAATGTTTAACAGTTCACTTATAAACTTACGAGAACTTCCTAAAAATCCCTGAAAATCCTTTTTTGCTTGTTCTCCGCTAAGCTCATCATCATCATTGGATAATGGGTTTTTATTTTCATAATCTTCATTCATAACTATGTATATTGGTCTCCAAATCGCTTTTTTACTTCTGCCAAAACACTTTTAATAGATTGTTCTTTGGATTTGGGGTAAATCATTAAAACTTCTTCTTTGTCAACAATTATATAATCTTTTAATCCATCAATAACTGCAATTTTATCTTTTGGTAATCGAATCATATTTCCCGAAGCATCCTCACTTAAAACTTTACCGTTAACAATTGCATTGTCATCTTCATCTTTCTCAAGTTTGTGATATAACGAGCCCCAGGTACCCAGGTCATTCCAATCAAAAGTAGCCGGAAGAACAAATATTGCCCTGGCTTTTTCAAGGATGGCATAATCTATTGAAATATTATCCGCTCCTGGATAATTTTTATCGATGAATTCTTTTTCCCCCTCAGTATTTAATATATCATATCCGGAATTGAACAACTCATACTGCTCCGATTGGAATTCCTTGAACGCGGCTAAAATAGCTTTGATGCTCCAGATAAAAATGCCGGCATTCCAAAGGAAATTCCCTTGTTGTATAAATGATTTTGCTGTTTCATAATCCGGTTTCTCTCTAAACTGTTTTACTGCAAATAAACCTGAACTTTTTTCTTCCGGCGCTATTTGTTCAAATTCAATATAACCAAATCCCGTATTAGGGAAAGTAGGCTTTATTCCCAGGGTGCATATTACTTCCTCCTTTTCACATTTATCAAAACAACTCTTAACATTGAGCTCAAATGCCTTTTCATCTTCTATCCAATGGTCACTGGGAGCCACAATCATTAATCCCTCGGGGTTCATTTTTTTTATTTTCAAAGCTGCATATAAGATACATGGAGCAGTATTGCGCATAACCGGTTCCAAAATCACCTGATTTGAGCTTATCATAGGTAGCTGTCTCAAAACAAGGTCATTATACCTTTCATTAGTAAGAATTAGTATATTTTCTTTAGGTATAAAGTTATTGAGGCGACTAAAGGTTTTTTGTAAAAGCGTATCTCCTGCACCCAACATATCATGGAATTGCTTTGGGTATGCCGATGTACTAACCGGCCAAAACCTGGAACCTACTCCCCCAGCCATTAAAACCGCGTAGTAATTTTTATTTTTTTTCATTTATCATTTATTATTTACTACCTCAACTTCCGCATGGGGTTGAAATAGGTATATCCTTCCCGATGAGATTTCAATACACTCGTATCTTTTTACTTTTCTTAGCCCCTTCTTAAATAACTTCCCGTTATATAACTTAAAAATACTTCCGGAAGGTAATTCAAAAACTTGAATTTTATCAGTAGGAATATCATAAGCTTTCAAAGCCATAGACAAATTAACATCTGTACTGCTACTGGCTTTCGGGTTTCTAAAATGCTCTGCAAGGATTGGCAAAAGAGTAGAAGGAAATATTTCCGGTCTAATAAATGGAAGCATGAGGTACTGAAAAGTTTGCTTCCATTCTAAACCATGAGGTTTTATTCTTCTCCCAAATTTTTCAAACGCTACTAAATGTCCAATTTCATGAATAAGTGTTATTAAAAAACGATATTTATTTGGAGTTGCATTAACGGTAATTTGATGCGAACCATCAGGCATGAGACGATAATCTCCATGACGGGTAACTCTATGATTAACTATTTTTAAGTTCACGCTATATAACTTTATGAGCTCAAGACAAGGCGCGACTGCATTCTCCGGAAGGTATTTTAACAATGTTTCATTCATTGAAATAAAATATTTTTTATTATTTCCAGCCTAGTCATAAATACTTTTTTGATAAGAAAAGGAACTAAATAAATTTAAAAAACAAATTATTATCTAAATCAAGGGGTAGAGCTACTTACCTGTAAAAGCTTTCCATTGTAATAGCGCTGACCATTTAATGCGAAATCCATAATATAGTAGGCCATATCAATTGCCGTTATAGGTGCTTTATACCCGGGAAAAGCCTCTTCCAACATTTCTGTCTGGACTGCTCCAATTGCCAACACATTAAACGAAGGGCCTGTCTCTTTAAATTCTTCAGCCCATAACTCGGTGAGGGTAATAACTGCTCCTTTACTTGAACTATAAGCCGAAAGCCCAGGGAATTTAACGCTACCCTGTAC
>NZ_JBATGR010000097.1:0-1625 GCF_049665975.1 Eudoraea sp. | reverse complement strand
CCCGGAATGAAGTTAGCTGAATAAACGGACCGTTTAATTACGATATAGATCATATTATAATCAATTAAACTCCCATCCAACACCTGTGTTCAAAACATAGTCTAATTCCGGGGTGCCAGCCACTGGTTGGTTATCAAAATTAAAGGCGAATCCTACTTTGATGTAAAAATCCAATGGCAGATCGTATTTAATGTTCAGGTCATAGTCTACTCTATATCTTTTACTTTCTGTGATACTCGGATAAAACTTAATGTTGGTGTCCAGGTCAAAATCTTCAACATTAAACATTGAAAATTTAGCAGCAATTTTCACCTCTGAAGATGTTTTATCCAGGCTTGAATCATCATAGTTTTCCGAATTAAAAACATAAGCAAGACCACCCGCCAGATAGAGTTTAGATGTACTAATAAAAAACCTTCCGGCACCAATATTTGGACTTATCCTGGCTTTAAGAGCCTGCTCTGTATTAGATAGAAATGACACATTACCTATAAGATACCAGTTTCTGGGGAGTAATCGCAGGACATCCAAGTTTGCCTCTGTCCGGGCAATCCGTTCGACATCGTCCTGATTTGACGTCAGAGCGCTTATAGTAAGATCTGACATGTATTTTTTACTTTTATAACCAAATTCCCCACCAAGTGTAAACTGCGTATTATTATTGGCTTTGGCCAGGTTAAATCCAAAGTCTATTCGGGCTTTTACCCTTTTCCAGAATTTTTCTTCAATTTCTTCAAAGTAGAAGATTTCAGTTAAATCAAAATACTCAATGGTCCCGTCTTCCAATGTTATACTAACTTTGCCCTCTTCAGTAGTCCTTATTTTTCCAAATCGACGCCTATTATTGGTAAGCGCAATGAAGTAATTGCGCTGTATGACTAACTTAACTAATTTATCGATTTCAATTTTAAAATCCTTGTCACTATAAGGTGTTTCTACAGTTAACACCCCTGTTTCCAATAATTTTACCTCACCAACCATGGTATCTCCATTTTTAAATACAATAGAGTCATTTTGACCCCATCCATACGTGGTGGTAAAAAGTACAATTAGCAAAAAACACAATTTCCAGTTCATAAATATGGACTACTTACTAAATGCTCAACGCAAATATGATAAGCGATGAATGCTTGAAATAACTATTTCATTTTATGTTTTCTCACAAGTTGGCATGTATTCCTGGAAATGGATCATAAACCATTATTTAGGTGGTTGCACCGGATACTTTTTCATTAATTTTGCTACCCCTTTTGGTATGGTTTTCTGCCTTTTTTTAGGATTTTCATTTATGGTCTTGGTGGAGATACCCTGCCAAATTAATTTTTTTGATTCACTTTCATGGACACTAACAACTAAAGTTCCAACCTCATAATCATTTTCAGAATACGTAGTGGTAGCGGAGCCCATACCCATACCGGCTCCATATCCCATACCATATCCGTAACCCCATCTGCCACCATATCCCATACCACCTGTATAATTGGTGTAAGCCGTTGTACTTGTTTTTTGATCTATTACAAGATATAAGGTTACCGCCAAATCTCCTCCCTGTTCTACAAAGGAGAGATTCCTCATTTCGAATTCTTTTCCAAAACTCTCCAGGATGCGTTTTTTATCCAGATCGT
>NZ_JBATGR010000096.1:0-6633 GCF_049665975.1 Eudoraea sp. | reverse complement strand
ACAGGATAACCATGCCGACTTTGAAATACTATTCGGTGCGGAGGGAGGTTTTATTAAAATGAGGGAATCTCTTCCGGCCAACTATGATCATGTCCTTTATTAATAATTACAAACTATTAATAGGTTTACTACTATTTTCTGTATTTATCAGAGGGCAGGAAAATTTTACCACGTTTATTGAACCTAGAGTAGCAATAAACTACAATCTATCCAAATTGTATTCACACAATTGGTCGTTTGCCAATAGAAGTACAATTTATGAATCGTCTGAATTAGAATTTAATGCGCTTCAGTTAGATTTTGGTCATTTTTCAAATTTTAGAATAGGTGGCAATCAAAATTTGAGCCTTGGACTTTTGTTCAGATATTCTGAACTATTTGAACTGGAAAGTATAAATGAATTTCGGATAACGGAACAATACAACATAGTATCCAGATCCAATAAGGTACGCTACGGACATAGGGTTAGAGTTGAACAAAGGATTACATCGCTACTAACCATTCATCGTTTTAGATATAGATTTACTTTAGACATGCCTCTTGAAGGTCAGAATCTGGATGTAGGTGAAAGTTATTTTATAGGAAATACTGAAACACTTCTTAATGCAGGAAAGGATTTGAAGCCAATTTACGAACAACGTTTTACAGCGAATTTTGGTTGGTTATTAAGCTCTAAAACCAAATTACAATTTGGGCTTGAATATAGATTGCTGAATTTAACAGAGACTATTCAACATAGAACATTATTGCTTTCTTCCCTGAATTTCAGCCTGTAGTAATTCCAAAAATTCCTTCCTCGGGATTTCTTCAGCCCCCAAACTTTCCAAATGTTTGGTGTATAGCTGACAATCGATAAATTTATAGTTATGTGATTCGAGATCCTGGGCTAATTTTATAAATGCAAATTTAGATGCATTTGATACTTTGGAAAACATACTTTCACCACAAAACACATGTCCCAGATCAACACCGTAAAGTCCTCCAACTAACTTCCCTTCTTCCCAGACCTCATAAGACTTGGCTATTCCCCGATGGTGCAATTGTAAATATGCTTCTATCATATTATCCGTTATCCAGGTACCTTCCTGCCCAGATCTTTCTATTTCCGCACAGTTTTCTATTACTTCCCTAAAGCATTTATTCCGGGTTAAAGTGAACCGTGTACCCGACAAAATTTGTCGCATACTTTTAGAAATCCTAATCTTATGAGGGAATAAGATCATCCTGGGATTCGGGCTCCACCATAAGATCAAAGAATCGTCATTAAACCAGGGGAATATCCCGGATTTATATGCCAGCAATAGTCGGGAAGAAGACAAATCTCCGCCAACTGCCAGTAGTCCATCCTCATTGGCATTATCCGCCGGAGGAAATTCCAACCGATCTGTTAAAAAATAAATTTCCGAATTTTTTTTCTTCAAGTTTAACAGCTCATTAAATTACCCTTAAACCTAAAACCAATCCGATGCTGAATAGGGCGATTTCTAAAAAGGCAGATCGTCGTGATCTTCCTCATTTAATTCTTCAGCCGGTTCAAATGCTTCAATAGGCGGAACAGGTGGTATTCCACTATCCCCTTGATCAGGTTGCAGAGTTTCAATTCGCCATCCTTGAACAGAATTGAAATATTTAACCTCCCCTTGAGGGTTTGTCCATTCCCTTCCTCTTAGGTTAATGCTGATTTTTACAGTTTCTCCAACTTTATGCTTATTAAGCAAGTCACATTTATCCTGAACAAATTCTACCAATATATGTTGGGGATACTGTTCTTCTGTAGTAATAACTACCTCTCTTTTTCTAAAACCGTTATTGCCAAAGGTTTTAGTCTCGTCAATCATTTTAATTTTTCCTTGTATTTCCATTTAAATCAGTATTTATTAGTAATACTTTCCATGCCGAAAGTACCTCATTATTATCTAAATATTCCCTAATTATTCTTGGTAATTCCTTTGAATCCCTTTTTTTAACAATTGACCGAATTTGATCATTTGTTGCTATAAATTCTGCGATATCATTTTTATCCGGAATTCTTTCAACATTTCCCAATAAGCCCAAATCATTCCCTGTAAGCATTTTAATTGATCTTATTTCTACAGGAATATTATCAACCCCAATTCCACGCTTTGAAAGTGGTTTTGGAACCTCAAACATGCCCTTATTAGCCCTGCTATACCAATTACCTCCCATACGGGCAACCTGATCAATCTTAAATTGGTCAATTAAGCCGTTTTCATCTAAAATGGATTCATCGAAATGCATTTTGACAACTTCTGCAAAAACCAAATTACCTGCTCCTCCTTTCTTGCCCAGTGCCTCCACCTTTGTTACTTTGCATTCAAACTGGACAGGAGATTCTGCAACTCTAAATGGTTTAACCAAATCTGAGTCTAACATGGTTAATCCTGCCTTAATAAATTCATTAACCTCTTGATCATATTCAGTACTGGACAAAGACATTTGCTGAACCAACTCGTAATTTACAATATTGATAACCACTTCTTTTGTTTTAAGCACATTATCTAATGTATGCTTTGTAGTATTATCCCGCACTCGTCTGGCGGGTGAAAAAATCAATATTGGTGGATTAGCGCTAAAAACATTAAAAAAGCTAAAGGGAGATAGGTTTGGAATCCCTTTTTCATCAACAGTACTAGCAAAAGCTATCGGCCTGGGTCCAACTGCACCTAAAAGGTAGGCATGTAACTGTCCGGTAGTAATCTCAGAAGGTATAAGGGATATAGCTTTTTGCATTAAAACAAAGGTATATAAATTGTATCCCATTTAAAACTTTAACTCACTTGTAGAACACAACATTTTAGGTCAATTTCTGTTATCTTTAATGCTAATTAACCGCTAGGATGAATTTTAATTCCCAAAAGAAGACTTCTAATCTATTACTATTAATAGCATCATTTGTTATTGTAAGTCTTATTCTTTGGAATACCAATAGTTTTTTTAAAAAATTCAAGGAAGAAGAGCGTCATAAAATGGAGATTTGGGCTACAGCTCAGTCCGAATTATTGCAGTCTTCAGAAGACAGGGATCTGGGAAATCTACACGTAAAAATATTTCAAAACAATACCTCAACTCCAATGATTCTGGTAAATATGGATGGATCCATTAGAACCAACAATATGCCGGAAGAATTAGTTGCTGATACAATTTATTTAAAGAAGAAGATAAAAAAATTTGAAGCAGAAAACACTCCTATTGCTATTGATTATAACGATGAGCAATTAGCTACACTCTATTACGGTAATTCAGAAGTATTAAATAAATTAAAATACTACCCTATTGCTCTTTTATTAATCATATTTCTGTTTGCTGCAGTAATCTTCTTTTTCTTTAAAACCAACAAAGCATCTGAACAAAACAAACTATGGGCAGGAATGGCAAAGGAAACCGCTCACCAGATAGGTACCCCACTGACCTCACTCCTTGGTTGGAATGAACTATTGAAAAGTGAACAAATAAATCCTGATATTACCAAAGAAATCGAGAAAGATATTGGAAGATTACAGAATATAACCGATCGTTTTTCAAAAATAGGGTCACTCCCCAAACTACAACAACACGACATTGTTAAAGAAACCAGGAATGCCTTTGAATATCTAAAACTCAGAAGTTCTAAACTCATTCATTTTACCTTTACATCTAAGATTGAACAATTACCCGTTCTATTGAACAGTTCATTATACAATTGGACTATCGAAAATTTGGTCAAAAATGGAATTGACGCTATGAAAGGCAAAGGTAATATCGCCATCGAAATTGTTCCGGACGGTAAATACGTTAATATATTAATTTCAGATACCGGACATGGAATAGCGAAAGGGGACTTCAATTCCATTTTTAACCCTGGTTACACGTCAAAAAAACGTGGCTGGGGTTTAGGGCTATCGCTTGTTAAAAGAATAATTGAGGAGTATCATAAAGGAAAGGTAAAAGTACTTTCTTCGAGTAAGGAAGGAACTATAATGCAAATATCAATGAAATCAGATCAACAATAATGGCAAAAGAAAAATTAGTTGTTATTAAGGAGGCCGACATCACGAATAATTGCCCTGAATGTTTTAATCAGGATATGAAAATTACGTTTTATCAGAAGCACTTATTTGGAAGACTCTATCATAAGATTACCGCTAAGGTGACTCATCAAATTAAATGCAATACATGCGAAAGCATTATTTATCCCGTGAACTGGACAGAAGATATTGAAAGGATTTTTGAGTATTACCAAAAAATGGTCAATCCGGAAAAAGCGAGCACAAAATTCACTGTATTATTCTACATTCTTATACTAACTCCTATTGTCATTGCTGCGGTATTATATTACCTATTCCAAAGTGATATTATTTCATTTTAGAACGGATTTTCAGCGCAATATCTTCAAATTCTTCTGAGGACAATTCAATTTTGTTCATAAAGGTCGCATCAGCCATCTTATTTAAGGGAATAAGATGTACATGCACATGCGGCACTTCTAAACCAATTACTGTAATCCCCACCCGTTTGCAGTCTATTGCTGCTTCAATAGCCTTACCCACCTTTCTGGCAAATGCCATTAAACCTAAATATTCAGTTTTATTCATATCCATTATTTTATCTACTTCATTTTTTGGCACACATAAAGTATGCCCTTTTGCATTGGGGTTAATGTCCAGGAAGGCAAAAAAATTATCGTCCTCGGCAATTTTGTAAGATGGTATATCACCATTTATTATTTTAGTAAAAATACTTTCCACAATCAACTATATTAAATAAAAAACCCTATCAATATTGATAGGATTAAATATAAAGAATTAAAGTTTTTTAATTCCGGCTTATTTCAAGAATATCAAATTTTAGCGTGCCATTTGGCACTGTGATTTCGGCAACATCACCTACTTCTTTACCAAGAAGGCCTTTGCCAATTGGCGAAGTGACAGAAATTTTTCCTGCCTTCAAATCCGCTTCACTTTCAGCCACAAGAGTGTAGCTAATTTCCATCCCATTTTGTTGGTTCCTTAGTTTTACTGTTGAAAGCACTAAAACCTTAGAAGTATCTAGTTGAGATTCATCAATTAATCTGGCATTGGACAGGGTTTCCTCCATTTTGGATATCTTTAATTCCAGCAATCCCTGTGCCTCTTTAGCAGCATCATACTCCGCATTTTCAGATAAATCACCTTTATCTCTGGCATCCGCGATTGCCTGAGAAGATTTAGGTCTTTCAATATCCCTCAGGTGGTTTAATTCTTCTTTGAGTTTTTTTAATCCTTCAGCAGTGTAATAAGACACATTACTCATAACTACATTATTTATTGAACATATTAAACAAGTCCAAAATCATTAAACAATAAATCCTACGAAAACGCAGGATTAGTTTAAACTATCATTTTGATTTAACTAATTTAGGATAAACACATTAAGTGGAGTTATTCATCAAAATGAGGTTTAATCGATAAGAAAATCCCCTTTTTTAAAGAGGATTTAACGCAAAGATACATATTTTTTGTTCAATTTTGTTTAAGATAGCTTAATTGAATCTTATAATTATATGAAAAGAATATGCTTTTGGTTAGTTTTTATTTTGCTCCTGGCCTGTAGCAAAGATGAAGGAAACCGCAATCCTTATTTGCCGGAAGTTGGTTTCAGATTTGAAGCTAATCTTAATTTACCCTTGTATAGTCCTTTAACCAACACAGGTAGTGCCATATATATTGGAAACCAGGGCGTTGGTATACGAGGTATTTTTGTCATCAATAAGGGTTTTGATCAATTTTTTGCCTGGGAATCGAGTTGCCCAAATCATGCTCCAAATGCTTGTTCTACGATGGATCTTAATAGTCAAACTGTAATTTGTTCCTGCGAAGATTTTGAATATAGTTTGTTTACAGGACAACAATTAAACAGACATGATGACGGAAAACCTTATTATGACCTTTTATTTTACAACACTTCATTTGATGGAACAACAGTTGTAATTTCTAACTGAGATTAAGGGGTAACATCCTAAATTATCACCTGGATAACCTTAGAAATTAAATGTTGCTCCCAATAAAAAATTAATTCCTGCCTGTGGGTAATACCCGGCACCTTCAATAGTGGTTATTGTTCCCGGATTGGAAAAATCGTCATCATAAGTGAAAAAGTAGCCGTTGGATACAAATTTTGCGTCAAAAATATTATTTATCAACCCTGAGAGTACAATGCTTTTTATGAATGTATTTGTATTGAAAGTGTATTGAATATTAAAATCTGTTTGAGAATAATCCTCAAGAACAGAGCTTTCCGCATCAATATTCCCCATAAATTGTTTGCCAACATATTTTGTAAGTAACGACAATTGAAATTTTTCATTGGGCAAGTAACTAAGAATATTACCTACCACAATATCTGGAGAGAAGGCAATATTGGTATTCCCTAAATTTTCTAACTCCCCATCTCTCTCAAAAAGAAAATCAATATTCTTATTTGTGCTGAGTGCCATATTGGGTTGTAATTTGAAGCGCTTACCAATGCTTATACTGGCATCAACTTCAAGACCAAGACGATAACTGTCACCAACATTGGCCCGTAGTGGAGCCCCTACGTCATTGAGTTCTCCGGTTAATACTAACTGATCTTTATACCTCATGTAATATATATTGG
>NZ_JBATGR010000095.1:0-4064 GCF_049665975.1 Eudoraea sp. | reverse complement strand
ATTCATTTTTTTTAGTAAAAAAGCCTTTCTTTCTATATCGATTTATTCTGACAAAATCTTTGGAGGTGATCCAGGAAATGGTAGACAAACCATAGAAAAACCAGACATATATATGCTGAAACTTATGCAGCCAGTATTTTTTTGCATGGGGCGAAAACCGCAGAACAGCGGGCGGATTTATATCATCATCTGTTTGATCTATATTGGTATAAGTATGGTGTAATACGTTGTGTTGAATCCGCCAAACTGTTGAGTTTGCGCCAATCAGGTTCATAGTGTACCCCAGATATTTATTTACATGTTTATTTGTAGAATATGAACCATGAATGGCATCATGCATGATACCCATACCAATTCCTGCCATTCCTAATCCGCTAATAATATAAAGGATAAACAGCATTGCTGAACTAGTTATGAGACCACTGTTGATTATTATCATTGGTAAAAGAAATAATGATAACATTAATATGGTTTTTAAAACCATGCTTTTGTTGGCATGTTTACTAATATTATTTGTTTTAAAATATGTATTGACTCTTTCTCTTAATGTCTTAGAAAAGTCTGAACTTCTTCTTTTTGAAAATTTTGGATTTTTAATACCGGATTGTTTTAATTTTATAGCTTTTTACCGGCTTTTGAGATTAACGAACATATTTATTTCTTGTTCATTAAAAACGGTGGGGCGGTAAATAATTTGAGAATTTTTGGAGAAACTAATTGAAGTATATGAGGAAAATTACTTTTCACTTAAAATAACATCTAAACCAGAATCACTTTTTCTTCTTATTGGCGTATAAAATGGTTTTAGCACTATTGCTATTAAAAAACTGAAGAGAGCGGGAGTAAATTAAAGATCCGGGTAGATCGAAATAAAGGTAGGCTTTCTGACCTTCTAACGAATCAAAGGTAACTTTTATTTGAACTACCATTCCAAATAAAGTGTTAAAGTGCTAAAAATGAGTATTTTATTATTAGACTTAATAAAATTTTATCCACTTTCTATTCCTAAATCCGCTAGTAATATTTTAGCAAATACTACTGCAAAAGCAGGGTCTTATAAAGACTTTTGATTTTAAATAATTAAAGCCATCTACAGTTTAAAAACAAATTATATTTAAATAGTTTGTCTATTGCATTTATTCAACTTTTTCTTCCACATTTATTAAATTATCGTCGGGGATACGGTCAATCATTTTATTATAAGGATCTATTCCGGCCTTTATTGGTAAAGTTTTAACGGTATATGTAAAGGAACTCTCACCGGGTTTTACCCACCTTTTTTCCAAAACCATTGGAGATTTAACGGTCATACCCAAATCATTTTTGACATCTTCTGCAAAAATTCCAATTTCCAATACATTCGGCTGTTCTGGCGAATCAAGAAGTTTTCCGTTCCCGTCAAAATGATTTTTGCCGCTTTGAACATCAATGGTCACCTCGTATTGCCCATTTTCTAATTTCTTATAAGTTGCATTAGAAGTTTTATTTGAATACAGGGTGATTTTTTCAAAACTATCTTCCAGATAATACTTTAAAGAATCGGGAGTGGCAGTATTTATAAAGTGATACCATTCTTTTGTGGTTGTAAATGGCGCTTTAGGACGAAAAGCCGCCGAGTCCGCGTAACTTCTAAAAGCCTTATTTAAATTCTTTTCCCCAACAAGATCCTGCAAAGCATACAGAATAAGCCCCCCTTTTCGATACCAAACATAGGCCTGGTTGTCATTATCGAGGAGTGTTTTTTCAAATTTACTTTCATTAGCCCTGCTTCTTAAGTAACGATCAAGTTCTTCCTTGAGGAATTCCTGCATGGCATCTACGCCATATTCTTTTTTCATTACCATCAGGGAAGAATATTCTGCCATAGACTCTGAAATCTGATTGGAACCTCTTGTAGCCGAAGGGGTAATTTGGTGTCCCCACCATTGATGCGCTACTTCATGTGCCGTAACGGTATACACATAATCCAAATCTTCCGGATCACTAAAATCGCCTACCCAGCCAAAACTCTCGGCAAATGGCACGGTATTAGGAAAAGATTGTGCAAAAGTGGAGTATCGTGGAAATTCCAGAATCCGCATTTGACGATACTGGTAGGGGCCATAATTTTCAGAAAAATAATCTAATGAATGACGTACCCCTTTTACAAAACGATTCAGATTATAGGTATGTGTTGGATGATGGAAAATTTCAATATTCACTTTTTCCCCATTTTTACCAGTCCACACTTCCCTATGTACGTCATATCTCGCAGAGGAAATATTGTAAAAGAAATCCAGGTCGCCTTCCATCTTATAGGTAAAATACTTGCGGCCGTTCTCTTCCCACTCCTTTTGCAAATAACCCGGCATAATAGCTATCTGATCCGGGGCAGTGCTGACCGTTCCCTCAAAAGTTACATAATCTGCATCATCATTAAACAACAGATTCTGCAAACCCCATTCGTCGTCCTGTGGAGGCAATTGATAGTCCTTTATTGGAAGTTCATATTTTTTTCGGTCCTGATCACTGGTTAATTCTCCCTGTGAGGAATACCCGAATGAGGGGAAAAAGTTATTGTTTAGGAAAGTTCCGTTGTATACAATATCTGATCCACTACCTTCATTGGGAAAACCCTCAAAAGAACCAGTTACTTTTAACTCCAAAACCAAAGTATCATTAGGCTGCATACTTTTACCCAGAGAATAGATCTCATAACCAAAAGCTTCGTATTTTTTTCCAAGAACAGGTGTTTTCCCACCTATTTTGAACTCTTCGATTTTTTTGTGAAAGATTCCGGGTCCTCCCCAGTTAAGGTGAAGCGAATCAATGGTTTCGTTCGATTTGTTTACCATTTTATATACAGTCGTAATGGTAGCATGACGCTTTTCCGGTACCAGATCTGCATTTACCTTTACATCGATAACCTTGGGCTGTGTTTTCTGGTAATATTGACTTAACTCTTTCTCATAATCGGCAGAGCCTATGGTACCTGCCTTCTCGGTTCTGTAATGATTTAATGTTTTGGTATTATAGTTTATGAAGACTCCGGAGCCCAGCCATATTACGGCTAACAGAATTATAGAAGAAAGAGTGCTGACTTTTAATCTACCCCTGGCGATTTGAAGCCGCGCTTTTCTTCCCGAATCCGTGCCGCGTTTCCAAAACAGAAAACCCAATAGGGTAAGTATTGCACCAAATGCCAGCCAATATAGTCTGAACCAAAAAAGAGATGTGCCAAAATGGCCAAAGCCGTTCATGTCTGAAACCGTATAACCCGGTGCATAACCATATAAATATAGATTGTTGTCCACGTCCAGGAAACTATTTAAACCAAACAACAAAGCCCATATGGCAATGGCCACAACATGACCAATGAATTTTTTGGTCACTAAGGAATGTACACAGAAAGCAAGCATCACAAAAATGATATACTTTGGAAATTCAATCAGGTACAGATCAGTAAAATACTTGTCGAACTCAAAGTTAAAATATCCTTTTATCAGCTGATTAAAAACACCGCTGATAAGGATAAGGTTAACAAGCAGAAAACTCACAAATGTCAGTGCCAGAAATTTAGACCCATAAACTATTCCATTTGGAATAGGTAGTGACCCGAATATCTGATCGTAATTCACACTGCGTTCCCTATGAAGGACTTCACCGGTCATAAAGACAATCAGGACGAAAATCAGAATGATATAGGTAAAATCCTTGACTTCCAGCATATAATAGGTGAGTGGCAGCGAAGGAGTTCCATAAATAGGGAAACCAAACCAGGCATCAAAAAACAGGAAAAGGACAGCCGCCACTAATATGGCAATAAAGAAATTATCCCTGATGATATTTTTAAATTCCATTTTAGCCAGGCTAAAAAGAAGCTTGAAATTCAGAGCTCTGGAATATACTTTACTAACCTCAGGAATGTTGGTATGAGTTGAGGAAACCGCAGTAGTTTCTTCTTCCGTTTTTCTCTTTTTAGTACCGTAATTCCGACTTAGAAAACGTTGAAAATCAAACCTGAACAGTGTATAAAGAAGGGCTAAAAGCCCAAGACCAACCCAAAGGATGCGATTCCATACAAG
>NZ_JBATGR010000094.1:0-7737 GCF_049665975.1 Eudoraea sp. | reverse complement strand
ATGCCATGGCGGTAGCAAAAACAATGAAAAGAACCGCCATTAAACGGGTAGAAAAGAAAAACTTCTTAAACAATTCTTTCATCCTGGATGTTAAATTTGTATTCCGGAGGCAAAAGTAAGGCCTTTTTACGATTTAAAATTGTACTTGTGGTCTTAAAAAGTTAAACAAGTTTGTTAATTTTTAAAGGGAGCTTAACATTATAAATATTGTACTTTTGAACATGCTTTCAATTGTACTTATAGGCACGGGAAATGTTGCGCAGCAGCTTTATGCAGCTTTGGATAATAAAAAGGGGGTTAAAATAATTCAGGTCATAGGACGCGATAAAAAAAAATTAACCGCTTTTAAAAATTGTCCGAATACAGCAACAAATTTTGAACATATTTTAGATTCAAATATTTATATTATCGCTGTAAATGATGATTCCATATTCCCTGTAGCACAACATTTTAAAAATATATCGGGACTCCTTGTACACACTTCAGGAACCATACCTTTATCGATACTCCCACCATCAGTGAGAAGAGGTGTTTTTTATCCTTTGCAGACTATCAGCAAAGAGCGTAAAATTGACTTCAGCGCAGTACCAATTTGTATTGAGGCGGAAAATAGTGAAGACTATGATGTTCTCAAAGAGCTTGCAAATGCCATTTCTAATCAGGTTCAAATAATGACCTCTGATCAGCGAAAATTAGTGCATCTGGCTGCGGTATTTGTAAATAATTTTACAAATCATTTATATCATATTGGAAGCGAAATTTGTAATGAGGCTGAAGTTCCGTTTACTATTCTGAATCAACTAATTTTAGAAACAGCCAAAAAAGCAACTCAAACGCCGGTCTTAAATGCTCAGACAGGACCTGCTATTCGGAATGACAAACTCACTATGAAGCAGCAGTTAGAACTTTTAAATAATAAAAATTACCGGGATATTTATTCGGTGATAAGTAATTCAATTCAAAAAACCCATGGGAACAAGCTATAAAAAAATTTTAAAGGATATTACAACATTCGTCTTTGATGTAGATGGAGTATTTACCGATGGAAACGTACTAATTACCTCAGAAGGAGAATTACTCCGTAAAATGAGCGTAAAAGATGGATATGCTCTTAAAACGGCGCTCCAAAAAGGATATAATGTCTGCATAATCTCAGGGGGCACAAATGAAGGTGTGAGCATAAGACTAAAAGGGCTTGGCGTAACAGATGTTTATCTTGGGGCATCCATGAAGGAAGCGCCTTTAAAAGAGTATTTGTCCAAGCACAAGATAGACCCTGAAAATGTACTTTACATGGGTGATGACCTTCCGGATATTCCGGCTATGAAATTAGCTGCTATTGCGGCATGTCCGCAGGATGCCGTTCAGGAAGTCAAAGAGGTATGTAATTATATATCACACAGGCACAGTGGTGACGAATGTGTGAGAGATGTTATTGAGCAGGTCCTGAAAGTGCGTGGCGATTGGTATACTAATTTCAGCGCCGCCAACGACTAGTCCCATGCTAATTGAAAAAGTAAAGAAATTCCATATTATACTTGCTTCAGCATCCCCGCGAAGGCAGGAATTCTTTAGAAAACTTGGCCTGGATTTTGAAGTCCGGCTAAAGCCTGTTGATGAAATTTTTCCCGAACATTTAAAGGGAGCAGATATTGCTAATTTCCTTTCCAAACTAAAAGCAGCGCCCTTTCTGGAAGAGCTTAAGGCAAATGACTTGTTAGTCACCTCAGATACCGTTGTTTGGCATAAGGATACATTTTTAGGAAAACCGGCAGATGACGAGCAGGCCTATTTAATGTTAAAATCAATGTCTGGCCGCTGGCATGAAGTCATTACATCGGTTTGTTTCACCCGCACCAATGATCAACGATTGGTTAGTAGCAGTACAAAAGTAAAGTTCAAGGATTTGACTGACGAGGAGATCCGGTATTACATCAAAGAATATAAACCCTTTGACAAAGCCGGGGGATATGGCATCCAGGACTGGATTGGGTTAATTGGGATCGAGGAAATTAAAGGATCATATACCAATGTTGTGGGATTACCTACCCAACTGGTATATAAAACCATAATGGAGATGTTGGGTTGAGTGAATAACTTCAAGAATATGAGACTGTTGATTAATTTTGACCACAAACCTGTAAAAATCATACACTATTAATTAAAAATTACTGCTCTCAGTTATTGCACGTTCATTCCTAATCATTGAAATAATTATTAGTCATTCAGTCAGTGCCTTCACTAATAAAACATCCCAACTAAGTTTAAACAAATCAGCAGAATGCAATTTGCGTTACAGTGCATTTACCTATATGCTGCATAATTCTTTAATCAAATATTGAAATTCAGTAAAAATAGAGTGAACTAAATAATATTGGAGATGCCTTAGCCGACTGTGTAAACATATAAATTATTTTATCTTTGATTTTTAATTGAAGATCCATTAATCTTCGAAAATGAAACAGATTTTTGGGTGAATATTTTAAAAAGTTAAAATTTCAGTGCGAGATTGGTTTTATTGGTTTTTGGGGCCTTCGCGGTTCCCACGGATAAAACCGACACGAAGGCCGCGTATGGTTTGGGAGGATTATCGGCGAAGTCCGCCAATAATGCAATTCCTCCCTGAAAAAAATGATAGGAAAATGCGTTATAAGCTGATCATCAGAGCCGTGCCTTTTGGCCCTTAACTTTGTGTATAGTATAGACCAGGGGGAAGAGGTCCTGAATGGAAGCCGGACATTACCGCAGCCGAAACCTGTTGAATAAAATAAAGATTCGTTTTTAATAACAAATAGATCGTAATGATAAGGCCTAAGTTTCTCTTTATAACAATGCTTATGATGCTTCCTTTTTTTGGGATAACTCAGGATGTGATAATTGATTTAGAAAATATCTTAATCAGGAACGTAACTGTGATTGATCAGGAAAGAAAGTCTGAAGATGTAGTCGTAAGTATTCTAATTAAACAAGGGAAACTTAACCTGGTGACTAAGGATCAGATCGCTTTGAGCAAGGATGATATTGCTTTCGATGCCACCGGGGGATTCATCTTTGGTGAGCTTGAAGTAGGAAAACCGGCAGGGTTTATTATCCTTGACCAGGATCCGCGTATCAACGTTGACATAATACTCGACACAAAATCATATGCCATTTTTGCTGTTTCCAAAGGTAAAGTAATACTGAATACAATGGTGCGGATTGATGATGATGATATGCAAGGGCAGCTGAGCGGCTGGGAATCATATACATCTCCACCTTTGGCCTTGCCATTATCCTATCAAAATAATCGAAAATGGAATGTTTTCAGGACAAAACCTGTAACCGCTGTTCTGGGCGGGGCGATCCTGATGGAAAACACACGCTGGTTTTCAGATGACCCTGTAAATGAACAACAGGTAGGTGATCTCAGTGAATTTAAAGGAGGTTCTGTACGTGGGTTTCGGGCAGGTTTGGGCGGTACATTTAATTTTAAAAAGCCCTGGTCGTATCTCTTTACTTTTGGTACACGTGCCTTTGAGAGGGGATTTAGTGAAGATGATCTGAGCGAGTTTGTACTGTATGACTACCGGGTAGATATTCCTTTAGGTTCGGCTTCTTTAAGTGTAGGTAAAACCAGGGAAACGATCTCCATTTCAAGACTATCGTCTTTGATATATTTGCCAAGCCAACAGGAGCGTGCTTCCGTTGCAGATGGTCTTCTACCATCCAGGAATATAGGGATCACCATCAACAACAATTTTGCCAAAGAACGAATGACCTGGGCGGCCGGAGTATTTAACAACTGGTTTGAAACAAATCGATCGATTTCTGACAATCCCACCGTCTTTACCGGACGAATTACGGCCTTGCCCTACCAGTCGGAGGACGAAAGTAATTTAGTGCACCTGGGAATCGCGGGTAGGTATTCAAATGCGGCAGCAGGGATCCGCTACAAAACGAAAACAGAAATTTTTAGTGGACCTGTTTCGGTGGATACGGACTTGATTGATGATGCGGAATCTACCTTCCATTATGGATTAGAGCTGGCGTTGAGAAAAGGACCTTTCATTCTGGTAAGTGAATTTATTCAATCGAATGTCCGCTCATCAACTTTTAATGATCCGGTCTTTAAAGGGTACTATATAGTTGCTTCTTATACAATAACAGGGGAAATTCGTTCCTATAACAAACGCGGTGGGGTATTTAATAAAGTGAAGGTCGCAAATGGCATTAACACAGGAGGATGGGGTGAATTGGAAGTTTACAGTCGATGGTCATCGGTTGATATGACTGATCAGAGCATTGATGGAGGTGAAATGAATACTTTTTCAGCGGGCATAAATTGGTATCCTATTTCTGCTATTCAGGTCAATATAAACTACAGATATTCTACTCTCGACCGTTTTGGAGATGTTGGCTATAACAGCGGCTTGGTTTCACGCCTTGTGTTTATATTGGAATAATCGAAAAGTTTCGAATAAAAGAGTTAATAAAAAATTGGAAATCATAAAGAGTAGAATTAATATAAATCTTGTGGTGCTTCTCACCCAATTAGTTTACAAAACGTTAATGGAGATGGCAAGTCTGGAGTTTATGAGTAGTTTTGACCAAAAATAAAATACTATGAGAATACTTATCTCTAAAATACTACTTGCTTTTTTAATATTAGCTGCGCCATTCGTATTTATTTCCTGTGAAATAAAAGCTAGTTCAAAAGAAAATGCAATTGTTAACGCTGAAAGCCTGAAAAATAATCCTGAAACTGCAAAACCGAACCCACTTTCCCCGGAGTTTAAGGAGTATTGGTATGCCGGAGAAGCTGAAATCACGTCTTATAAGCTCGAACAGGCAAGGTATGGAGAACTCAGAGAGGGACATGCAGTTTTAATTTTTGTTACGGAACCATTTTTGGCAGATAAACAAGTTAAGGCAGATAGAAGCAATTCTGAAAATATTCAGGTACTAAAATTTAACAGTACAAAAAAATACTTTACAGGCATTTACCCCTATTCTATTATGAGTAGTTCTTTTTATCCGGTTCAGGACAACCAACACGCGGTGAAAATATCTTCATCTATTCAGGAATGGTGCGGACATGTGTATGCCCAATTGAATAACAGAGAAGATTTTGAGTATGAAGCGCACTCTTATTTTGAAGGTGAGGCAGATGAGGAATTTAAAATGGAAAAAAACATTTTGGAAAACGAGTTGTGGAACAAATTACGAATAAACCCTAATGGGCTTCCCCAGGGTGAGTTGCAAATTATTCCTTCATTAGAATATATCAGGCTAACTCATAAAGAGATTAAACCCTATAAAGCTATGGGCTCTCTTACTCAGAAAGGCGAGATGAGTTCCTATTCTGTAACCTATCCCGAATTAGAACGCACCCTTATAATCAACTTCAGTACTACTTTTCCCTATACAATAGAAAGTTGGTCTGATGAGTTTAAAAGTGGTTTTGGAGCAAATGCCAAAACTCTAAAGTCTAAAGCAACAAAGATTAAAACAATTACTACCCCTTACTGGAGGCAAAATTCAAACGCAGATATTGTTTTGAGGGAAAGTTTAGGTTTATAGAACTTATGGAAGAATTTATTGTAGATTATAAGAGTGAACTTTTAGCAACGGTTATCACCATAATAACCTTGTTTGTCTTAAAGTTTATTTTATCCAAAGCCATTCGTAAAGTAGGCAGCGTAAGCGACCTGAATAAAGCTCGCACCAGATTGATTATAAAATATGTCTCTTTTGGTCTAAGCGTTATTGGGATTGTAATAATCATATTTATTTGGGGAGTTAATTTCAGAGAGCTTGGTATTATTTTTTCCTCCATCTTTGCGGTTATTGGGGTTGCTATATTTGCGCAATGGTCCATTTTAAGCAACGTTACGTCGGGTATTATTCTTTACTTCTCTTTTCCTTTTAAAATAGGTGATCGAATTAGAATAATGGACAAGGAAATAGAGTACGAGGGAAATTACATTATTGAGGACATAAGGGCATTTAATATTCATTTACGAAATGATAATTCAGAATTATTAACCTATCCCAATAACCTTATGCTTCAAAAAGGAATTTTAATGGTGAATGTAACTGCAAATGAGAATCTTGATGAAAGTTAATTATTATAAGTTGTTAAAGAAGTTTTAAATAATGTCGCAGCGCTTCTAATCTTTCTATATTTGACCACCACCTTATAAAAAAACTATGCGTTATTATCTGGTACTCTTTATTGGACTATTTTTAGGTGTACAATCTGTTTTAGCCCAAGTACCAAAAAAAAGCACTTCCTCAGACATTTTTCATTCCTTGCAGAAATTAAATTTTTTGGGCTCTGCCTTGTATATTGCAGCGCACCCGGATGATGAAAATACACGACTGATATCTTATCTTTCAAACGAAGTTAAAGCCCGAACCGGGTATTTATCTATCACTAGAGGTGATGGAGGTCAAAACCTTATAGGTTCGGAACTTAGAGAACTCCTTGGAGTGCTACGAACAGAAGAATTACTGGCGGCCAGGGGAGTTGACGGGGGAGAACAATTTTTCACCAGAGCAAATGATTTTGGGTATTCAAAACACCCGGATGAAACTTTAAAAATATGGGATAAAAAGGCTGTTTTAGGTGATGTTGTCTGGGTCCTGCGAAATTTCAAACCAGATGTTATTGTAAATCGATTTGATCACAGAACACCCGGTTCAACCCATGGACATCATACTTCTTCTGCAATGCTAAGTGTAGAAGCCTTTGATCTTGCTAATGATAAAAATGCGTATCCTGAACAATTGGATAAAGTAAGTCTTTGGCAGCCCAAAAGATCGTTCTTTAATGTATCATGGTGGTTCTACGGGAGTCCTGAAAATTTTGAAAAAGCAGATAAATCCAAGATGATGAATTTAGATGTTGGGGTTTACTATCCTATGAGAGGTCTATCCAACAACGAAATTGCATCTATTGCAAGTAGTCAGCATCTAAGTCAGGGTTTTGGCAGATTGTCTGACAGGGGTAGTCAGGATGAATATATAGAATTGTTATCCGGGGACATGCCTAATGATACATCCAATATTTTTGAAGGAATTGATACAAGCTGGTCAAGAATAAAAGGAGGTGATGCTATTGGCAAAATATTGGTTTCTATAGAAGAGAATTTTGACTTCGTAAATCCCTCAATACACCTTGCGGAATTACTGGAAGCTCGCAAATTACTTGTTAATATAGAGGATGATCACTGGAAACATATTAAATTAAAAGAACTCCAAGATATTATTCTCGAAGTTTGCGGACTTTATCTGGAAGCTTCATCTGCAGTGTCAAATGCAGTTCCTGGCAGTAGTGTAAAGATAAATATTGAGGTCCTAAACCGAAGTAATACTGATATTTTATTTAATTCTGTTACTCTTGCGTCGGAATCTTATAAGCAGGATAAAATACCCTTAGCTAATAATCAAAAAAAGAACCTTGTATTAGATCTTAAAATACCGGAAGATCCGCCTTATACCAGTCCGTATTGGCTGGCAGAAAAGGGAAGTCTGGGCATGTACAAAGTAAATGATCCGCAACTAATAGGAAGTCCTGAAACCATACGCCCATTTCACGCAAGCTTTGAATTGGAATTTAACGGGTATTCTATGAAAATCGATAAACCTGTAATTCACAGATATTCAAGACGTGATAAAGGGGAGCTGTATGAACCTTTTGAGATTATTCCGGAAGCTACTGCCAGATTTGGTGATAAGGTATTAATCTTTGCTGAC